>JAZQEN010000024.1:0-79340 GCA_045539015.1 Candidatus Cryptobacteroides sp. | reverse complement strand
CCTTCACGCGGCATGGCTGGTTCAGTCTTCCGACCATTGACCAATATTCCTCACTGCTGCCTCCCGTAGGAGTCTGGACCGTGTCTCAGTTCCAGTGTGGGGGACCTTCCTCTCAGAACCCCTAGACATCGTCGACATGGTGGGCCGTTACCCCGCCATCTATCTAATGTCACGCGAGCCTATCCGTTTCCGAAGTTCTTTAATCACAAAGAGATGCCTCTTCACGATACCATGGGGTATTAGTCGTCGTTTCCAACGGTTATTCCCCAGAAACGGGCAAGTTGCTCACGCGTTACGCACCCTTGCGCCGGTCGCCATCAACAAAACCCGAAGGTTTCGTCATGCTGCCCCTCGACTTGCATGTGTTAAGCCTGCCGCTAGCGTTCATCCTGAGCCAGGATCAAACTCTTCATTGTATAATATTTTATATTTCCAGTTTGATTCCGACACTTCTAATTCTTTCAAAAGAATTAACGCTTCTCGATAAATTGTATTTTCTCGGTACTTGCTTCTTGTACAGTAAATCAGTCTTTTCAATGAACTTGTTGTAACCAAACTTGAGGTTTTGTGTACCCCGTTTTTCGTTTGGGATTGCAAAGGTAGACATTTTTTCTTTACCTCCAAACTTTTCTGAACATTTTTTCAAAAATTTTTAGGTCCCAGAATATCACAACACACGTAACATCCTGACATCCAACGGTATGAACAAGCTGAAAAATTTCAACATTTTTTCATCAATCACCGCAGTCTCAAAGACTATAGGACAAATCAAGGATTTTTATTATATTTGCATGATTTGACATATATAAAATAGGTAACATGAAGAAAACATTATTGACATCTGCACTTCTTCTGACAATAGGCATGACTGCAGCCGCTCAGGAGACTCCCCTATGGCTCAGGAGAAATGCAATATCGCCGGATGCATCACAGATCGCTTTCACCTACAAAGGCGATATATATATAGTGGATGCCGAAGGCGGAAAAGCCAGACAGCTTACCACCAATCAGGCATACGATTCCAACCCGATGTGGACTCCAGACGGAAAAAGCATCATTTTCAGTTCATACCGCGAACTTGGCAAAGACATCTATAAGGTATCAGCAGAAGGAGGCACCCCTCAGAGACTCACATCACATCCGGGCAGCGAGACACCGATGACCGTGATGGCAGACGGCAGCATCCTTTTCAGCGCATCCATCCAGCAGGATGCACAGTACGGTGACTTCCCAGACGGATCACAGATATATATCGTCGGTCCCGACGGCGGACGTCCGAAGCAGGTGACCTCACTCCCGATCTCCAACATCAGCATAGGTCCGGACAACATCGTGATATATGAGGATTACAAGGGATATGAGGATCCATGGAGAAAGCACCATACTTCGTCAGTGACACATGATATCTGGATCTATGAGCCATCGGAGGATAAGCTTTCAGATCCCATCTCGATCAACGGAAACGGAAAGTTTACAAAACTGACGACATTCAAAGGAGAGGACAGAAACCCGGTATTCACTACAGACGGAGACTCATTCTACTATCTCAGCGAGCAGGACGGCACATTCAATGTATACTTCAGCGGATCGCTCAGGAATAATGATGGAATGATAAAGCCTGAGCAGCTCACCTTCTACAAAGGCAACCCTGTAAGACATCTCAGCATCTCAGATAACGGCACCCTGTGCTACTCCTATGACGGAGAACTCTATACCCTTAAAGAGGGTCAGCAGCCTGAAAAGGTAAAGATTGAGATCATCAGAGACCAGACTGAAAGGGCAGCTCAAGAGCGCAAGATGACCTCAGGAGCAACATCGCTTGCAGTTTCCCCTGACGGAAAGGAAGTTGCAATCGTACTTAGAGGTGACGTTTTCGTAACATCCGTAGAACACAAGACAACCAAGCGCATCACCAACACAGCCCAGCAGGAGAGAAGCGTATGTTTCTCGGCTGACGGAAGGACTCTCTACTATGCAGCTGAAAGAAATGGCCACTGGGGCATCTGGGCGACATCTCTTACCGAAAAGGAGGACAAGCTCTTCACTTATGCCTTCAGGACAGAGGAGAAGATGATCACCAAACCGGGTGAGACATGCTTCCAGCCGCAGGTTTCTCCTGACGGAAAGCATATCGCTTATCTCAAGGACAGGACAGGAATCGCTATGATGAACATCAAGACAGGCAAGGAGACAGTCCTCCTGACCAGCGATGTCAACTATTCATATACAGACGGAGACCAGTCATTTGAATGGAGTCCTGACAGCAGATACATTCTCTGCAACTATCAGGCTGACGGCGGATGGAACAACGAGGATGTGGCAGTGATCGACACTGAAACAGGTGAAATCACAAACCTCACCAGAAGCGGATACACCGACAGCGGATTCAGATGGGCAAGAGGCGGAAAAGCCATGACATGGACATCCGACAAGGCAGGTTACCGCAGCCATGGAAGCTGGGGCGCTGAGAAAGACATCTACATCATGTTCTTCGACGGCAAGGACTACACAGAATTCCTCAAGGACGAGGAAGACCGCGCCATTGCTGACCTATACAAAGAGAAGAAAGAAGGCAAGAAGGAAGCTAAGGACAGTGTAAAGGCAGATAAAAAAGGGGAAAAGAAGGCAGAGAAGGTCATCATGGATCTGGAGGACAGGCAGGACAGGATCGTCAAGCTGACAAGATTCTCCGGAAGACTTGGAGATCACTACATGACTCAGGACGGTAAGAAACTCTACTATATAGTACGTCTGGAAAAGAGCATGGACCTGTGCTGCCTCAACCTCGAGGACAACAGCATAAAGGTGGTGCTCAAAGGCGTGATGGGCTCGATATACCCAAGCAAGGATGACAAATATCTCTTCATGCTCAATCGCGGAAGTGTCTCCAAGATAGCGACTGCTACAGGCAAAAAAGAAAGCATCAGCTACAACGGAACATTCGAATATAAACCTGCCCAGGAACGTGAATATATCTTCAACCATATCTGGAAACAGGTGAACGAAAAGTTCTATGTAGCTGACATCCACGGAATTGACTGGGAAGGATACCGGGAAACATACGAAAAGTTCCTGCCACATATCGACAACAACTTCGATTTCCACGAAATGCTGTCCGAGATGCTGGGAGAGCTTAACGGATCGCACACAGGAGCACGCTACAGACATATGAGCGGACTCACAATGGGAACGTTGGGAGCCATATATGATCAGGACTTTGAAGGAGACGGTCTCAAGATCAAGGAAGTCCTCAAAGGAGGTCCTCTTTACCTTGCTGACCCTGAAATCAAGGCAGGAAACATAATCAAGGCCATCAACGGCAAGGAAATCACCAAAGATACAGACAGGCACGCACTTCTCGCCGGCCAGGGAGGAAAGAAGACTGCAGTGACAATTAAAGGCTGCGGCAAGGAGAGAACCATCTACCTCGAGCCGGGATTCACAGATTATAAGCAGATGTACCAGAGATGGGTAAGGCAGAGAGAGGATATGGTAAGGGAACTGTCCGGGGGAAGGATAGCCTATGTCCATGTGGAAGAAATGAACTCTGAAAGCTTCAGAAAGGTATATTCGGATCTTCTTGGAAAATACCGCACATGCGAAGCTGTCATTGTCGACACAAGACACAACGGAGGCGGATGGCTCCATGATGACCTGGCTACCCTCCTTTCAGGAACAGGTTACATCAGATTCGAGCCTCGCGGACAATATATCGGAACAGAGCCGTTCAGCAAGTGGACCAAGCCTTCATGCGTGCTCATCGGAGAGGACAACTACTCTGACGCATCCGGATTCCCATACATCTACAAGACTCTGGGCATCGGCAAACTGATCGGTGCACCGGTTCCTGGAACCATGACGGCAGTATGGTGGGAAAATCAGATTGACCCTACAATCACATTCGGTATTCCTCAGGTAGGAGCAATCGGAGTTAAGGAAGGCAGATATCTCGAGAACATGCAGATAGAACCGGATATCGAGGTTTACAACGACCCTGCATCTGTGCTGCGTGGAGAAGACAAGCAGCTGGAGGCGGCAGTAAAGGAAATGTTGAAGACAATTGAAAACAAGTGATATGGACAGGAAAGTAGTAATCATTCCTACTTATAACGAGAAGGAGAACATCGAGAAGATAATCAGGGCAGTATTTGCTCTTGAGGGAGAATTTCATATTCTTGTAATTGAGGACGGCTCCCCTGACGGAACAGCAGCGATCGTAAAGCGCCTTCAGGAGGAGTTCCCTGAAAGGTTGCACATGATCGAGAGAAAAGGCAAGCTGGGATTGGGAACCGCATACATTACAGGTTTCAAATGGTCTGTGGAGCATGAATATGATTATATCTTCGAGATGGATGCGGACTTCTCTCATAATCCTAACGACCTCCCGAGACTGTATAAGGCTTGCGCCGAGGGAGCGGACCTTGCAATCGGATCACGCTATTGCAATGGAATCAGCGTGATCAACTGGCCTATCGGAAGAGTGATAATGTCATATTATGCTTCAGTATACGTACGCACCATGCTTGGCATGAAGGTATATGACACTACAGCCGGATTCAAGTGTTATACAAGACGCGTCCTCGAGACAATCGACCTGGACAAAGTCAAGATGAAGGGATATGGCTTCCAGATAGAGATGAAGTATACCACATATAAGCTCGGTTTCAAGGTACAGGAGGTCCCTATCATATTCGTAGACAGGACTGAAGGCACATCGAAGATGAGCAGCGGAATCTTCGGAGAAGCATTCTGGGGAGTCATAAAATTGAAATTCAGAAAGATAAAGCCTAAGAAATCATGATACTGCTTGAAGGGGCAACCATCGTTACCGCAGAAAAGGAGGCTGTAGGAGCCGTCCTGGTTGAAGGCAAATACATAACAGATGTATTCTATTGCGAGCAAGAGGATTACGGATTCAAGGCAGCAAAGGCTCTCAAGGCCGGTGCAGAGGTAGTCAATCTCAGCGGAAAGCACTTGATGGCCGGCGGAATCGACGCTCATGTGCATTTCCGCGAGCCGGGGCTGACTCATAAGGCTGATATGGCAACCGAATCACTGGCAGCTGCGTATGGTGGCGTTACAAGTGTGATGGACATGCCTAATACAATACCTGCAACAACAACTGCACAGGCACTAAAAGAAAAGATCAGAGCAGCAGAAGGACGCACGACATCAAAGATATCTTTCCATATCGGAGCAACGAATGAGAACGTCGATCTGGTATGCCGACTGATTGAAGAGGGCGACACAGAAACCGGACTGTCACCGGAAGATATAGCGGGCGTAAAGGTCTTCATGGGTTCGTCAACAGGAAATATGCTGGTTGACGACAATGCTGCTCTGGAAAAGCTCTTCTCCATAAAATCAAAGCCGGTGCTGGTTCACTGCGAGGATGAAAAAACCATCTCTGACAACCTTGCCAAGGCCGTCGAAAAATACGGAGAGGACATCCCGTTTGCAGAGCACGAGAACATCCGCAGCCGTGCAGCCTGCATCAAGTCAAGCATCAGGGCGCTGGAAATGGCGATGAAACATGGTACAAGACTGGTCCTGTGTCATATCTCCACAAAGGAAGAAGTGGAAATGGCAAGGGCAGCAAAGATAACCAACCCGGAAATTATAACGGAAACTTCATGTAACTATCTATGGTTCAGTAACAAAGATTACGAAAGAATGGGCAGCCGGTTGAAATGCAATCCTTCTGTGAAAACGGAGAATGACAGAAATGCGCTCAAGAAAGCCCTTGCTGAGGGAAACATCGACACCATCGGCTCCGATCACGCGCCGCATCTGCCAAGCGAAAAGGACGGAAAATACAGAGTTGCTCCGTCTGGACTTCCGTCGATCCAGCAGACTCTGCCGGTACTTCTTACCATAGCACATGACGAGGCGATTCCGCTTACAAGGATCGCATCCGTATTCTCAGAGAAAGCTTCAGAAATATATGGGCTGAGGACTGGCAGAATAAAAACAGGATACGCAGCAGATCTCGTAGTCTTTGACTACAATCAGACCTTCACGGTAAAGGCAGAAGACCAGAAAACAAAATGCGGATGGACTCCATATGACGGCGAAGTCCTCAGAGGAGTCATTGAAAAAGTATATATTGACGGCGCACAGATGATCTGAAGCCGCCCTACCAGATAAAGCAACAACCTATGTCACCTAAAGTTCAGCCAAGCAAACTCCTGGTATATATCGCATCGACATTTGCGATAACTCTTTGGGGTATGTCCTATATATGGACAGATAAACTGATTGCCCAGGGGATTCCGATCTTCTACTTTGTATTCGTGCGAATTCTGCTGGCGGGTGCAGTACTTTTCCTGTTCAATACGGCATACGCAAGAATTAAAAGGATACAGAAACAAGATCTGCCTAAATTCCTGCTGCTGGCATTCTTCGAACCTTTCATCTACTTCATATGCGAGACATATGGACTTAAGGTGACAGGCTCCCCTACCATCAGCGCGATGGTGATTGCGACAATCCCGATATTCTCAATTGCTGCCGGCAGAATTTTCTTCAAGGAAAGATTTACTGCAGTGAACCTGATCGGAGTCGCCATGTCGCTTGTAGGAATCGTAATGGTTGCCATGGCAAAGGGAGACCTAGGGGAGCATTTTATCTGGGGCATTGTCCTGCTGCTGATTGCCGTAATAGCGGAAGTCGGTCATGCATCCATAACAAAAAGCCTCTCAGGAAATTACTCCAGCCAGATCATCGTCATGTACCAGTTCCTGATAGGAGCAGTCTATCTTCTGCCTATGTTCATCTGGAAAGGCCTGGATGGTTTTGACGCAAAGGTATATTTCAGCGCAGAAGTGTGGTACCCTCTCATCTGTCTGGCAGTACTCTGTTCAAGCCTGGCCTTCTCACTTTGGGTAAGTACAATCAAGAATCTGGGAGTAGCCAAGTCCAGCATATTCTCCGCCCTTATTCCGGTGGCAGCTGCTGTCATAGCCTGGGTATTGGGACACGAACTGCTGAACAGCCGACAGTGGATAGGAATAATCATATCCACCTTCGGCGTCATACTATCGCAGTACAATAAGAAGAAATAATTACTTCATCAGACGAAGTCCGATACGGTTACGGTCAAGATCGACAGATATGACTGTAACCTTTATCTGCTGATGAAGCTTCAGAACACGCGAAGGATCAGCCATGCCCTTCACACCCATCTGTGAGGCATGAATGAGTCCGTTCTGCTTGATTCCTATATCAACAAATGCTCCGAAAGCGGTGATATTGGTAACGATGCCAGGCAGTTCCATACCTGTCTTAATGTCTTCAATGGTATGAATATCCTGAGCGAATTCAAACTCCTGGGCAGTCTCACGCGGGTCAAGTCCAGGTTTACGGAGTTCATTGATTATGTCATTGATGGTTGGAAGGCCAAAATCACCACCAACGTAACGTGAGGCATCAATCTTCGAGCACAACTCGAAATTACCGATCAACTCTGCAGGAGACACATTAAGGTCAGCTGCCATTCTATCTACAATATGGTATGCTTCAGGATGGACTGCAGAGTTGTCAAGCGGATTTTCTGCGCCGTGGATTCTGAGGAAACCTGCACACTGCTCGAATGCCTTGTCGCCAAGCCTCTTCACCTTCAGGAGGTCCTTACGCGACCTGTATGGACCATGTTCAGTTCTGTATTCCACTATATTCTCAGCCAATGCAGGACCGATTCCCGATACATAGCTGAGAAGATAGCTGCTGGCAGTATTGACATTTACACCAACGCTGTTTACACAACTCTCTACAGTATTGTCTAATTTCTCCTTAAGCAATGTCTGGTCCACATCATGCTGATACTGACCTACTCCAAGCGATTTAGGATCTATCTTCACAAGCTCAGCCAGCGGATCCATAAGACGACGGCCAATGGATACGGCTCCACGCACTGTCACATCGTAATCCGGGAACTCCGCACGTGCAACTTCGGAAGCGGAATATATTGAAGCGCCATCCTCACTCACAGTAAACACGCGCACACCCTCAGGCAGCTGAACACGCTTGATGAACTCCTCAGTTTCACGGCTTGCCGTACCGTTACCGATAGCAATTACCTCGATTCCATATTTCTGAACCATGGCTGAAACCGCCTGTATCGCCTTAACCTTTTCATTAGCTGGCGGATGCGGGAAGATAGCTTCGTTATGCAGAAGATTTCCCTGCTCATCAAGGCAGACTACCTTACAGCCTGTACGGAAGCCCGGATCTATTGCAAGTGTGCGTTTCTGTCCGATAGGGGCAGCCAGAAGGAGCTGACGGAGGTTCTCTCCGAATATTCTTATGGACTCAGCATCTGCCTTCTCCTTTACTTCCTTTACGACTTCATTTGAAATTGATGGTTCCAGAAGACGTTTGTATGCATCATCGAATGCCATATGCATCTGCTCGGCAAGAGGGGCCGCCGGATATTTCCTTTCCTGACAGAAATCATAGTATATCTTCTTGCCGCAACGTTCCGGATCGGCATCTATCTTTATATTGATATATCCTTCCTCCTCAGCCCTGAGGATTGCAAGCAATCTATGAGGGGCAATACGTTCTATAGACTCGGAATAGTCGAAATAGATCTGATACTTCATCGCATCCGGACCGGTTGCCTTCTTGGTAGCCTTGGTTACCAGACGGCGGGTCCTGAATATCTGCCTCACTGTCTCGCGCACGGAAGCAGTTTCGCTCATACGTTCTGCAATTATATCACGAGCACCTGCCAATGCAGCCTCTACATCAGCTACCTTATCACCGACATATTTACGGGCCTCAGCTACAGGATCAGACATGGAAACGCTGAACATCTTGTCTGCCAGAGGCTCGAGACCAGCCTCCTTTGCAATTGTAGCACGGGTACGACGCTTCGGTTTGAACGGCAGATAGATATCCTCAAGCACACGTCCCTCGACACAGTTTTCAATATCAGACTTCATCTGCGGAGTCAACGCTCCTGCCTGCTCGATTGTCTCCAGGACGGTTTCCTTGCGTTTTTCCATCTCTACAAAGACATCGTTCCAGTGTCTGATTTCAGCAACAGCCACCTCATCAAGACCGCCTGTACGCTCCTTGCGATAACGGCTGATGAAAGGGATCGTAGCTCCTTCCTCAAAAAGTTTTACACAATTTTCCACCTGCCATACCTGCACCTGCAGACGTTCAGCAATATGTTTTACATATATCTCTTTCATTCCTATATCTAATCGTGTGACACCTGTTTCAACTGCTCCCGATAAGCCGAGAAAATCTTCGACTTGGACACAAAACCGATGTACGTCCTGTCATGGTCCACAACAGGAAGGTTCCATGCCCCTGTCTTCTCGAACTTGTTCATCACGCTGTCCATCTTCTCATCCATATAGACATATGCCGGCGCGGACTTCATGAAGTTATATACATGCAAGGTCTTGTACTGGTCTGTCTTGAACATATCCCTTCGGATATCCTCAAGCGAGACAAAACCCTGAAAATGTTTCCTGGAATCAATTACCGGGAAAATGTTTCTTGATGACTTGGATATTACCTCAACCAGCTCACCCAGTGTAGCATCTATCTTCACCGTCATGAAATCCTTTTCTATCAGGTCACCTGTCTTCAACAGAGTAAGTACAGCCTGGTCGCTGTCATGGGTAAGCAGTTCACCTTTCATAGCAATTCGCTTGGTATAAATCGAATACGGCTCGATCGCGCGGGTAATCGCATATGAAACCGTAGAGGTCAGAATCAGCGGAATCAGCAATTCATAGCCTCCGGTCATATCCGCAATAAGGAAAATTGCAGTCATAGGAGCCTGCATCACACCCGCCATCAAGGCTGCCATACCGACAAGCACGAAATTCTGCTCCGGAACCATCGCAGTTCCGGCAATAAGATTTATGGTCCTTGAGACTACAAAACCGGCAATGGCACCAATGAACAGAGTCGGTCCGAATGTTCCTCCCACACCGCCTCCGGCGTTGGTAAATGACATAGAAAACACCTTGAGCAGGAGTACCAGCACGAAGAACACCGGTATCATCCATTCCTTCTTCAGCAGGAAATCCAGGACAGTCTGTCCCTGAAGATCTATCTCTCCGCCATTGAGAAGTTCATGAAGATATCCGTATCCTTCACCGAAAAGAGGTGGGAAAAGGAAAATAAGCAGACCGAGAGCCAACGCAGAAAGTCCCCATCTCAGATATGGACGCTGTATGCTCTTTATCTTGCCTTCAAGCCACAAGGTCATCCTGGTGAAATAGACCGAGCAGATTGCTCCGAACAATCCCAGAATCAGATAGAACGGGATGTTCTGCATCGTAAACGGAGAAATCGTACACTCAAAAGGCGGCTTGTCGCCAAGAAAGATATATGAAATCACCGTCGCAGATATCGTGGAGAGAAGCAACGGAAGGATGGATGTCATGGAGATGTTGAAAAGAAGGATCTCCAATGTGAACAGCACACCGGCCAAAGGAGCCTTGAAGATACCAGCTACGGCACCGGCAGCACCACAACCGAGCAGGATGGTCATATTCTTGTATGAAAGCCCCATGTACCTGGCCACATTGGAACCGATTGCCGCTCCGGTATATACTATCGGTGCCTCCGCTCCTACCGAACCGCCGAAACCGATGGTCACTGAAGAAGCGGCCATCGAGGTCCACACATTATGGGAGCGGATCTTGGATTCGTTCTTGGATACGGCCTGAAGTACCTTCGTCACTCCGTGTCCGATATCGTCCTTGACCACATATCGTACAAATAGCATGGCCAGAAGCATACCGATTCCCGGATAGAGTATATAGAGGTAATTGAACACCTCTCCTGTGAACCAGGATGTTATGCCGTGGTGGATATATTCGATCGAGGTCTTGAGCAGAACGGCAGCAAGACCGCATGACAGTCCGACAAACAGAGCCAGGACTATCATCACATCCCTCTCGGACAGCTTCTGAAGAAGTCGTCTGACTGGGGCCAGGATATCCTTTATGAAAAACCTCGATCTCATGATTTAAAAAAGACCGGACGAAGAAATCCGACCGGTCCATATTCTGAAAACTGTATTATTCTGCATCAGAAGCGTCATCGTCGCCGCTTGAATACTGCGAGATATTGTCATCAGGAAGACCGTCAGATTCTCCGTCCGTGTCATCCCCGTCTTCCCCATCAAGCCAGCGCTCGATATCTTCCGCATCATCTGTCTTGACCTTGATCTTCACAAGGTAGATAGCATCAGGAATCTCTACGGTAACTGCATAGAAGCTGTCTCCATTAGGCTTGTCATATTTTACAAGATCTGGGAAATAATCCGCATATCCTTTTGGATACTTCTCCGAAAATGCCGCTGCCAGTTCCTCTGACATATTCTCGAAACTACATACCGCTCGTCTCTTATTCTCTGTAGACATATCTGTAAATATTTAATTCAGGTTAGTACTTTGAAATCCGGTGCAAGTGTAGGACATTTTTTTGAATTGAGCAACACTGAGAGCACTTTTTTTCTATTTTCCTCTACGGAAAAAGAATGACTTCTGTTCCTTCTTTCTCTCTATATCCCTCTCTACAAACACTTTCTGCATATTTTTAGGATCCAGGCCGGTATAGAACATTACTGATGAAGTTGTCATTGGGGTAGGTGTAAAGTCCTGCACCTGATCCATGTACAGCCCTCTCAACGCAGGCTTTCCTGCAAGTCTCTGCATCTCGCGCATTCCACATCCGGGGTGTCCGGATATGAAATACGGCACCAGCTCGCACTTGCGTCCGCTGCTGCAGACGATATCGTCAAATTCGAGACGCAGCCGCTCGAACAGTCTGAACGAAGGCTTTGCCATAAGCTTGAGCACAGAATCCTCAGTATGCTCGGGAGCCACCTTAAGGCGGCCTGAGGTATGTTCCAGAATCAGTTCCTTCAGATATGGGTATGAAGTTTCATCCACGAATCCCTTTTCATCCAGGAAGAGATCATAGCGTATTCCACTGCCGATATATGCGTGTCTGATACCTTTCACTGCAGCGATGCGTGCATAAAGCTTGAGCAGACGCTCGTGCGATCTGTCAAGATTTTTGCAAGGAGCCGGGAACAGACATGATTTGCGACGACATTTTGCACAAATATCCTTATCCATTCCTCCCATGCCATACATGTTGGCTGTAGGAGCTCCGACATCGGATATGTTTCCCGCAAAGCCGGGAAGATCGTTCAAGGCCTTGATTTCCTTAAGGACGGACTCTTCGCTGCGCGACTGGATGAACTTGCCCTGATGTGCGGCAATGGTACAGAAATTACAGCCTCCGAAACAGCCTCTGTGGGTATTGATGGAGAATTTGATCATCTCGAAGGCCGGGATATGCTTACCCTTATAACGAGGGTGCGGCAGCTTGGTGTATGGCAGGTCCCAGAATGAATCCATCTCATCCTGCGTTGCAGGCGGCCATGTAGGATTTATCTGGACAAAACCACCTCCGACTGGTTCAACGAGGACAGGCGGCTGAAGCATATTCGCATATGTTTCTATCACATGGAAATTCTCCGCGAAAGCAACCTTATCCTTGCAGCAGCGCTCATATGAATTAAGGATGACAGCATCCTTGGTCTTGCAGCGGCCGTCCATATAGAAGGCAAGCTGTGGAATCTTCCGGATATCGCTGATGTTACGTCCGGCCTCTATGGCCCGGGTAAATTCAAGCATAGTACGCTCCCCCATTCCGTAGCAAAGCCAATCCGCTCCGCTGTCGACGAGAACAGAAGGTTTGAGCGCATCCTGCCAATAGTCATAGTGGGTCACGCGTCTTAGGGACGCCTCGATTCCTCCTATTACCACGGGGATGTCGGGATATATCTGCTTTAGAATCTTTGTGTAGACTGTAACAGCATAATCAGGCCTCTGCCCTGCACGGCCATCCGGGGTATACGCATCATCACTGCGAAGGCGCTTCGCTGCCGTATAATGATTCACCATCGAATCCATTGCACCTGCATTCACGCCAAAATACAGCCTCGGCGCACCCAGCTTGCGGAAATCGCGCAAGTCATCGCGCCAGTTCGGCTGAGGCACTACAGCCACGCGATAGCCATATTTCTGAAGCCAGCGCGCGATCACGGCAGTACCGAATGAAGGATGGTCAATGAAGGCATCACCCGTGAAAAGGATGACATCAATATATTCCCATCCCAGAGCCTTCACCTCCTTCAGGGAGGTCGGTATCATATATGAACTGCTATTCGACATAAAGGAGCAGGCCCTTGAGATATTCTCCCTCAGGATGGTAGATATTCACGGAATGGTCGCATGGCTGGTTGAGACGGTCCAGGATACGGACGGTACGTCCTGCCTGAGCTGCAGCAGAGAACACCGCCAGTGCAAAAGCCTCTTTATCAACCACCTGCGAGCAGCTGTATGTAAATACGAAACCGCCTGGAGCAACCTTTGATATGGCTGCGGCATTCAGGCGCTGATATGCCCTCAGGGCATTCTTCAGCGCTCCCCTATGCTTTGCGAACGCAGGCGGATCGACGATCATCAGATCATATTTGCCTTCCGGAACGTCCTTCAGATAATCGATAGCATCGCAGCAAAGGCTGGTATGACGCTCAGGCTCAAAACCATTGAGAGCGACATTGCGGTCAACCATCATCATGGCCTTCTTCGAGCTGTCTACCGAATCCACATGTGCTGCCCCTGCAGCAAGAGCATAGATCGAGAAGCCTCCGGTATAACAGAAAAGGTTAAGGACGTTGCGGCCCTTGGAAACGCTGCCGACAAGAGCACGGTTCTCCCTCTGGTCGAGGAAGAAGCCGGTCTTCTGACCGTCTGTCCAGTTCACAAGGAACTTATGGCCGTTCTCCAGGACAGCTAGTTCATCTTCCTTGAAATCCTCTCTGCGGTAGAGATATCCATCTATGAGTTCGAGACCGGCCTTGTATGGAGCCGTACCTGAACTCTTGTCATATACTGCCTTCAGATCATCTCCGTACACCTTTTTCAAGGCCTCGGTTATCTGTTTCTTTGCACGGAACATTCCTACTGAATGGGCCTGCATCACACATACACCATTATAATAATCTATGATAAGGCCCGGGAGATTGTCTCCCTCGCCGTGTACGAGACGATAACAGTCAGTATCATTCTCATGATGGAGTCCGCATGACTTCCTCACCTGAAATGCTCTTGAAATCATTACTTCCCAGAAATCAGGTCTGAGGGCGCTGTCATCGAAACTAAGAACGCGGACAGCTATGGAGCCTATCTGGTAATGGCCATAAGCCATGAAAGATCCGTCAGAAGCATGTACGGCAACCAGGTCTCCCTCAGAAGGATTTCCCTGCACATCGGCTATAGCCCCTGAAAACACCCAAGGGTGGAATCTGAGCAGAGACTCTTCTCTGCCACGTTTCAAGATAATCTTTATCATATGGTTTCTTCTTCTATCAATGGATTTTTCTCAGTCTTCATCAGACGCAGATACATCTGACGGCACACCCATGCATCTGTTGCGGCATACCTGCACTGCGAGTCCGAAAGCCTTTCCGCTTCCCAGTTGGAAAGCTGCTGCGTCTTCGAAATGCGGAAGCCAAGGACAATCGCTGTCATCTTCTTTACTGCCTTGTCACGAATCCCCCACTCCCATACTATCTTCTGAAGATCGACGAATCCTCCTGCCTTGAAAGGCGCATGTTTCTGAAGGCCTCTTATATCGTCATGGATTGCTGCTCCGACTTTTATGATCTTATCCGAAGCCAAGAGGCTGCAAAGCCTGCGATGCATACCTATCTTATTGATTCTGAACAGGAATGCCTTGTCATGACCGGAAAGCTGGAGCAAAGACACATTATACCGCGGCTGCGATGGCGTGAAGGTTGGTCTGGTCTCCGTATCGAAACCTATAACCTTCTGCGAACGCAGATACGCGATTGCCCGGTTGAACTCAGCTCCAACCGAATCTATCACTATTATTTTCCCAGGAAAAGAAGCAAATTCCATCTTCTCAAGTTCCTGAGGAGTAATGCTTTCAATAAACATAATCTTCAATTAAAAGAACAACAGTTCCCTATACTTAGGCAACGGCCATACTTCATCATCGACCAGCATCTCAAGATTATCAGCGCTGCGACGGACCTCATCCATCATGTTCTTCACATCCAGCGAATAAACCTTGGCTCTCTGCGCGATATCCTCTATCCTGTTGGCAACCTTGCGTGCCTCGACAAGGGCTTCGACATCGACAGAAACCTTATTTATATATGTGGATATCTTCTTGAGCGTCTCGATTTCAGCAGAGCAGTATTCCATGTAATCCGCTCCGAATATTTCCTTGATGCCCTTCACATTCTCGATAAGGACATTCTGGTATCTTACCGAAGCAGGTATGACGTGGTTGAGACATATGTCGCCGATGATGCGTGCCTCAATCTGAAGTTTCTTTACGTAAGTCTCGTTAAGTATTTCAAAACGGGCCTCTACCTCATTAGGAGCAAGGACTCCAAGCTTGTCAAAGAGCTCGATCGTCTGAGGATCATGGTATATTTCATAGGCCTGAGGTACATTTGTCACGGCCTTAAGTCCACGACGGGCAGCTTCCGCCTCCCATTCACGGCTGTAGCCGTTACCCTCGAACATTATATCCTTCGCCTCAGTGATGAAACGGCGAACTACCGCCATGACAGCAGCCGACCTCTCCTCACCATTGGCTTCAAGTTCATCGACACAGGCGCGGAACTCATTCAAGGCCTCCGCCACCATTGAATTAAGGGTATACACGGCAGAAGCGACATTCTGCGAAGAGCCGACTGCACGGAACTCGAAACGGTTTCCGGTAAAGGCAAAAGGCGAAGTCCTGTTCCTGTCGGTATTATCCGGGAATATTTCAGGCAAAGAGTTCAAGATCCTGATGGAATCCTGAGCTGTGCTGGCTGCCTTCGCATCACCCATCTCCATTATCGACTGGAAGATACCGTAAAGGGTCGATCCTGAAAATACAGACATCACAGCCGGAGGAGCCTCACCGCCGCCGAGACGGTATGAGTTGCTCAAGGTAGCGACTGATGTCATCAGGAGGAAATGATGCCTGTGAACTGCTCTCAGAACGGAAGCATAGAATGACAGGAACTGAAGGTTCTTGGTCGGAGTGCTTCCCGGAGACAGGAGATTGACGCCTGTATCAGTAACAACAGACCAGTTGCAGTGCTTGCCGGAGCCGTTCACACCGTCAAAAGGCTTCTCATGGAAGATCACCTTCAGATGATGCTTTTCTGCGACCTTCTGCATAACTATCATCAGCATCATGTTCTGATCGATAGCCTTTGTAGCCTCAGAATATATCGGAGCGCACTCGAACTGGTTGGGGGCCACCTCGTTATGGCGTGTCTGAAGGAGGATTCCCAGCTTATAGGCCTCGGTTTCAAAATCCTTCATGAATGAACTTACCCTAGAAGGGATTGCACCGAAATAATGATCTTCAAGCTGCTGGTCCTTTGCCGAAGTATGGCCGACTACGGTCCTGCCGGAAAGCATCAGGTCCGGACGGGCATTATATAAGGACTCATCTACGAGGAAATATTCCTGCTCGATGCCGAGGTTCACCTTGACCGAACGGACAGACTCGTCAAAGAGTCTGGCAACTGACGAAGCCGCCTCGCTGAGGGCATGCATGGACTTTAGATTAGGGACTTTTGTATCAAGGGAATCACCTGTATATGAGACAAATACAGAAGGAATACAAAGCGTTCCATCCATCAGGAAGACCGGCGATGATGGATCCCATGCAGAATATCCACGAGCCTCGAAGGTATTTCTAAGGCCTCCGGTCGGAAAGCTCGAAGCATCTGGCTCCTGCTGGACTAGGGCAGTGCCGTTGAATTTCTCGAATGCCTTTCCATCCTTGAGGCTGATGAATGCCTCGTGCTTCTCGGCAGTGGCGTCTGTAAGCGGCTGGAAAAGATGGGTATAATGGGTAGCTCCCATCTCCAAGGCCCATTTCTTCATTCCTTCAGCAATCTCATCAGATACGCTCCTGTCCAGTTTCGCACCGAATTTGACTGACGCCAGAACAGCCTCATATGCCCTTGGAGACATATAACCGCTCATCTTATCAAGGTCAAGAACATTCTGCCCGAAAAACTCGGACACAAGACGATTATCTTCATAAAATCTCCTGGTCTGATGCGCTGCCGCCTCATTTAAGGCTCTTTGTCTGAATGTTGCCATTTCTATAAGTCCAATTTAGCTCAAATAAGTCGCAAATATAATAAATTCAAATGATAAATTTCTATCTTTGCCTGCTGAAACAACAGTAGTGTATTATGGCCAATATTTCAATCAAAGCCCAGCAGATGCCGGCATCTGCAATCAGAAAGCTCGTTCCACTCGCTGACGCAGCTAAGAAACAAGGAGTTAAAGTCTATCACCTCAACCTCGGACAGCCCGACATCAAGTCTCCCGCATGTGCACTGGATGCTATCCGCAACTTCTCTGCGGAAAACGTATCTTACTCACACTCAGCAGGTCTGATGGAACTTCGCAAAGGTCTTGTCGAGAAATATTACAAGAAGATCGGTATAGACATCACAGTTGACGAGCTCATAACTACTGTCGCAGGAAGTGAAAGCGTCAATCTCGCACTCGAGATTGCCTGCAACCCTGGAGACGAAGTCCTGGTTCTCGAGCCTTTCTATACGAACTATAATACTTTCGCATTCATGAACGGCCTTACGCTGAAGGCCATTTCAACTGATATCAGGAACGGATTCCAGATCCCTCCTATCGAAGAGTTCGAGAAAGCCATTACAGACAAGACCAAGGCGATCCTTGTATGCAACCCAGGCAACCCGACAGGAACGCAGTATTCAAAGGAAAGCATGCTGGCTCTCGGAGAGATTGCACGTATGCATGACCTCTTCCTTCTTTCTGACGAGGTATACCGTGAGTTCTGCTATACAGATGAGCCTCATTTCTCGGCTATGAACATTCCGGGCCTCGAGCAGAATGTCATACTTATTGACTCAGTATCAAAAAGATATAACCTCTGCGGCGCCCGCATCGGATGTATCGTATCCCACAACAAGGATGTGATGGCAGCCGCAATGAAATTTGCACAGGCACGTCTTTGTCCGCCTGTACTCGGCCAGCAGGCAGCAATCGGAGCTCTCGATACGCCTGACGCATATTTCGAGGAAGTCAAGGAAGAATATATCAAGAGACGAGACTTCATGATCGAAGGTCTCAACAAGATGGAAGGCGTCTTTACTCCCCTCCCTATGGGAGCATTCTACACTATCGCGGAACTTCCTGTCGACGACACGGAAAACTTTGCACGCTGGATGCTGGAAAGCTTCAGGATTGACAACGAGACCACGATGGTAACTCCTGCAGCATCGTTCTACAAGACTCCAGGCATGGGCAAGAACCACGCGCGTATAGCATATGTGCTGGAAGTTGACGAGATGAAGAAGGCCCTGCACATCCTTGAGGAAGGCCTCAAGGCATATCCTGGCAGAACGATTTAAGACAGTTTCAGAAGTTCCTTGATCTTAGGGATTATCAAAGAAAATATGTACTCTTCTTCGGTGAAATGTGTACCCTCATATGTGGTATATGTTTCACCGAAATGCTTTTTCCATGTATGGAGGCTCACGACACCGGTGCGTCGATAATGGTCCTTAGTTCCTATGAATGCATGGAAATCATCGTTGCCGGCGGCTGAAGTGAGCATGGCTTCCCTGCGATGGTTTCTATATTTGCGAAGAGTGCGGAAAGTAAAATGGAGAGGCTGTCTGTCGCCCTCGCGCGGCTTATAGATACGGTCAAATAGCCATGTGACTCCGGGAATCAGGGTCAGCCACGCCATGACCTGAAAGTAGTATGATGCATTCAGTGCAGGTGAAATCAGGATATGAGGCACGCCGGTTATCCTGAGCGCATGCAACGACCCGAGAGACTCCCCTATCACCATCACCGGTTTCAGTTCCTCTACCCAGCCGCCTATCTGAGCTGAAGCCAGTTCCGGGTCAAAGTCATAAGTCCTGGCAACTACTTTGACATCAGTATCCTCCACAGCATTACGGGCGGCAAACCATTCGTTCAGAATCGAAGGGATTCTGCTGTCCGCTCCGCCGCCCATGCCGTGTATGTAAAGGATTACATGCATCTATCTCAAGAAACTATCTATACGACTCACACTCTTCAAGAGTGATTCCTAACGCGTCGGCAATAGTTTTCTCGGAAATTCCTGCAGCAAGCATCTTTCGTATAGTTTCTGCTCGTCCTTCTGCTCGTCCTTCTGCAAGTCCTTTCGCTCGCCCTTCTGCAAGTCCCTCGTTGATCGCTTCCTGACGGGCATATGCCATCTGATTTCTTAAATCTCTTTCCGTAGTCATCTTATTTAAAACTTTATCACGTGTATTCTTATCCATATTATAGAGTTCAGAAACCTCGAATATCCTCCTGAATATCTGATGGTCAAGAACTCCTGGACGTTCATCCAGAACTGTCATATTCTTAAAACAGAAATACATTCCCTCAAGAATGTTGCCATCAAGTTCATCAATAGATTTACAGAACTTCGGTAGTTCTATGAATATGAATGTCACCCTATCTGTCAGAAGGTCATGCGAGTCTTCCTCATATAATCTATACGTTGTCTTTACCTTCCCGCAGCAAGACTTCGTATTGATCATAAAGTCAAGTATACTGATGACATATACAGGTAGGAAATCATATTCCTTAGCCCCAGCCTCCACCTGTCTTTGAATCTGAAAGGTCGAGTAATATAACGCCCTTTCGGGATAAAACGGCTGTTTTCTCCTCTGTACCTCTACAATGATTCTCGATCCGTCATCTGTCTTGCAGAACATATCATAGACAGTACCCTTGGCATCACGCTCAATCGGATGCATTTCCTTGTCTATGAATTCCAGATCTACAATCGTCCTGTCAGTAATAACCTGATTCAGAAACTCAATCATCACGTCCTTTGTGGACTCCCTTCCAAAGACCAACTTGAACACTTCATCGTCCAGCAGGTCTGCATACTTGAATTCTTGCAACATAAAAATTTGATTTAAAAATTAAACATAGCCCACTACGGGCAAATAATTATGTTGCTCCCCTTCAAGTCCCACAAATGTGCAAAAAAATCTGCACCGAGACAACACCAGGATGCAGATTTTTCTTTTTCTTTATGCAGATTTTTCTAAATTTTTAAGTTTTTTCTTTTTTTTAATGCATGGACATACAAATCCCCCTAGCGATGCCTTGAGCCTTGAGTTAATTCCTGTACGTATCCTTGGGGTAAGCATATTGGCAGTCACATCACTTGTGACTCCCTTTTTACTTTCTCAATATTGGAGTAATGGCGGTGATGCAATAACCGGCTACTGTCAACTACTGCCAACTACTAGCCGCCACTACCGGGTACTACCTCGGTAATGGCGGCTGATTAACGTAATTGTATATGCCTCATGAGGATGAGGTTTTGGTGTGCGGATTAGCTTTACCAATCAAATGAACCGCTCAGATCAACCTCTCCGGCTACAGCATCAGATACCTTTACAGATGCGTCGCGGTAATAATTGGTATTTCCATATCGAACTACAAATCTGATATAAATCGTCGAATCCATGGATACACCGTTCAGTTCGATATCGGAGGCATTTGTATAAACGCGACCACCCCAACTCCAACTCGAATCTATATCATCAAATGATGCAATCGCAGTAGCATTGTTATTTGTTTCCGGATCAGAAGCATAGATGAAATACTCATATTCACCTGGCAACTGCAAATGTCCCGCAGGAATAACAATAGTTCCGATCTGCCAGATAGCATCTGTTTCGGTTGCGTATCCCTCTGCCTCGAGCTTGATCGAGCATTCCTTCTCCGTAGTGTCGACAGTCGCAAGAGTTATTGTCTGACTGCCTCCGGCTGTTGGCGTATATGTATAGACTGCTCCGCTGTAGGCGTTGCCTGATACCTTGGTGAAACGGGAATCGTTTGCCGTAGGTTCGAGTCCGACAATAGTCATGGTGACTGTCATTCCTTCAGTATATGTCGACAGGTTGAATGTGTAATCAACAGTCTCTATCGCATCCACGCTGAGAGAGCCCTTGCTGAATGAACCGTTGAATGTATTCAGATTTCTATCTGCCGATGCGGAAGCATCCACAAAGTGATAAGCGCTCAGAGCAATCTGAGGATTCTCGCCTACTGTCGTTGAGACAAGGTTGAAACTATGGGTTGTGTTGGCCGTCATACCCGCCGCAGGCGTATATTCATACTGAACCGCATTGCCGCTTGTGCCGATTCTTGTGAGTCTGGTCTCATCGTCGGCTGGAGCCACGTTGAGCATGGTCAGGATGACCTTGCCGTCATCAGGTCTTGATGACATCCTGAACGAGAATGTCACAGGTACGTTTCTTCCGGCAGCTATCGGAGACGGATTGTATGCCAGATTTGTGAAATGCTGCGGAGTGAAGTTGCCAAGATCCGCAACAGCATAACCCTGCTCGGCACCATCCACAATACCATAAAAATACTGAGGATTGGCCACGAATATCCTGGTCTCGCTTGCAGCCTTGCTGGTCTTGAAATATGCATTAAGAGTCTTGCGGCCCTCCACATTCTCCAACTGGTCATACTCAGCCCATGTCAGCGTCTTGACAAAACTGTATGAGGCCTTTCCTGAACCGGTGATGCTCTTTCCTGTCGAAACAAGCATGTGGTCGAGAGCAGCATCCGGGACAATCGACATGGCCTCGGCCTCGATATTCAGATCCAGAGGGAACATACCCGATGACAAACCTCCCGGGATAGAGATATGCAGTTCAAATGCAGTACCAAGTTCGCTGGCGACTTCTGCAGGAACACACTCAGCAGTAATCAGCTGCTTGTCCATTACGGTATATCTTACCTTTCTCTGGAGGCTCCTGTCTATGCCGTTTGCATCCTTATATTTTGCAAGAACAGTAATGGACTGGGTCTTAGGGGTTTCTTCCGGGGTTGTCGGAGTAATGAATACACGAGGATAAGGGCGGAAGTTATAATCCGGTTCTCCGATTGACTGTATAGCTGCACCTGAAATACCGGCATCGTCATTAATGCTGAACTCAACAGAGGCACTGAAAGCGTTAGCAACCGGACTCCCCGGGCCTGTGAACAGACCCTGAAGATCAGGATAGAATGCGAATGAAAGATCCACAGGGTCTGCCGATGTAACCACAATCGCAGTATATCCCACCTCCAGACTGGCTGTGCCGTCAGACATATAGATAAGGCTTTCTGTCTCAAGAGATGTAGACACATCCCCGCTACCGCCGGAGTTTGCGGCTTCTGTGATCGTCTTGTAGCCGTTTCGGCTAACCGTGTTAAGATTAATGGTATACTGGAAATTACGAAGCAACGGGAAATATTCTCCTTTCTCATCTCTGAGGTCGATCTTGTAGTAGACACTTTCGGTGCCATCCTTGTATTTTCCGCTTGCAATTATATATGCCGGGGTCTCTATAGGCTTTTCACGCTCATAGACATAGAAGGCCCCTCCATTGTCTACAGCCTTAGCCCATGCTTCGGTTGCAGACACATAGTTTGATATGGCCGGAGTCGAAGCATTGTAACCTTCCTGTATCAAGTCGGCATATGTCTTCGGGGCATCTCCGTTCATGTAATCAACGAACACCCCTTTGCTGAAGTCATAAGCAGCAGCAAGACCTGTGTTCAAAGTGTTTACAACAGCAAATGACTCAAGTTCGAAATCCTCCGCATTGTCCACGAGAACTATCTTAGCGAAGTTTCTTATCAGAGGAATGTTGTCAAGGGCATCCAATGTCTCCTGTGTCGGCTGAACGGCATCATTCAGTGCCATGCCGTCGATCCTATCCACCACCTTCCTGTACCAGTACAGGTCCTCGTCACCCCTGGACTTGATGCTCATCAGCACGGACTCCTCCGAGCCATACTGGACACTCTCAGGAGCATTTCCTATCCAATGGATGATTCTTGGGGTCTGGGACAGTGACAATGAAACGGAATACTCGTATTCTGTTCCATTTTCTGTTGCCAGCTGAACAGGGTTTGCCTTTACATATTCAGCAAGATAACCGGCATCGTCAAAGACCGCCAGATAAAGGTTCTTCACCTGAGGTGTCTCCCCCATGGCCTTGGTCGCTGGACGTGCATCCGGCACGACGACTGAAAAGTCGACAACGACCTTTCCCTCATCGGGATTCACCGTCTGAGTCTCCTCGATTGCATCTACACACGAAGCAATGAGCAATATCGCAGAAAATATATATAGTAGCTTTTTCATCTTTCAATGCGGTTTATTTTAACGGACAGCGTCTCCCCAGGTGAAGGTCACATTATTGTCAGGCATACGCGGATAGTCAGAAACTTCCCAGTACCATTCGTCATAGACACAGCGGACAGGGTTGTTACCACTCGTTGAAGCAGTAAATTGTGCACCACCGCCTTGTAATGGAGCTACGTATCCACCAGCACACCAATAGTAATTTTGTGAGTTATTTGAACGAGGCGTAAATAGCTCCGGAATAATTTCGTCAGTAGACAACTTAATAATAAATTCTACCTCCGATTGGGTAGGAAGTCTCCATCGTCCTGCAGGATATCCGTCTTCCTGATAAGATGCACAACGATATTGTGCATTTGTATATGAAACATCGTTTGTTACTCCATAAGATGACGCAACTCTGAATTTTGGAGCGATGGTCGACCTTGCATCTTCTGTGGTCAATGTCGGATAGTAGTTTTGCAGTTTCCTATTGTTTCCGCTCAGATTTTCAATACCTTTGGCAGATGCCCAATTATTATTGTTCAGATTGTTAACTACAAGTGATCGTGGGTCACCAATGATATAGCCAGAACTCTCAGACAGAACAGTAGTCGTGATGACATACATGTTAGGATTCTTATTATTACCATTAAGTCCATGAACTCCACCATAATTGTCACCACCATTAACAGCGACACCGCCATCGTCTGCTCCGGAAGTATCATATCCCCCATCCAGCCCTCTATTAGCCTTAGCCTCAATCAACATCGCCGGATTCTGGACAATGTTGATGTCACGGTAATAACTGTCAGGCTCGTCCATGTGGCGGACTCTGAAATTGATGGTATATGGTGCAAAGTCATAAGGTTCAACTGTGATGTCACTGTTCATCTTATGACGGAACTCGATGTAGCTTCCTTCTGTCTCGGATGTCACGATCTGCAGCGACCAGTTGCTGTCCCATGCTACAGGAGCAGCAGGATCCGCGTCTTCGTCTGAATAATCCGGTCTTGTCACAGATGCCTGATTAAGATTTTCCAATGTATTGAAATCCACAATCTCACAATCATGACTGGTAGAAAGCGGAATCTTCAGTACATCCTGATTGTTCAACTCATATGATGTTTTCTCCACTACGAGATATCTGGCACCCATGATATCGGTATTGACGGTCAGGCCTGTGCTCCAGTCAACGACATAGTAATGGATAGGAGTCGTGATTTCGACGTCATTGTCTTCGAAATCATTGAAGTTTCCAAGGATGCTGAGCTTTACGGTCAGGTCGTACCATGTGTTGCGAACCATGGATTCACCTCCAAGGATAACCTTGTAATAAGTGTACTGCTTTACAAACTGCTGACCACCTGCTGAAGTGCCTTCGTATATCCATGGTAGGACTATCTTCAGGTATGGCTCTTCATCCGCTCCCACTGCCCATGCTACAGGATATGAATAGAACGGGCTGCATGTCCACTTGTCACCATTCTGAGTGAAGGTTCTGCTTGGGCGCGGGTCTCCGAAATACATCGGCTCGACTCCGGTCGGATCTCCGGAAAGGAGTGCCCTGGAGACGCCGTTATAGAACTCGACAGTCATCTCTTCAGGAAGTGATTTCCACACCTTCGCGTCAAACTCCACCGATTCCTCGACCTTGACATTCACTGAAAGTTTTGCTGCCACCCTGTCCACAGGAATCTCTCCTTTGGCAGCAAGCACAGCCGTGCGGCTGTTGAGTTTCGCCTTGCCGAGACCTTCCATGACAAAGAGTTCCTGCGTCTGGCTGCTGACAAAATCTGCATTTACAACTATGTTCCTGAGATTTGCAAGGCTCTTGTCAGTTCCCGGACCTATGGAAACTCCTGCAGGGAGGTTGACTATAGCATATACGTCACATTCGTCAAAAGGACGAGGAAAGACGATATTGTTGAGTTCGTCCTCGGAGATGTTGAGCGCAATGGACTTCTCGTTCTGGGCATTGACATTCGTCAGCACGCCCCAGTGGCTCGGCTGTGCAGCCGTGTTGTCCGCAGACGGGTTGTCAGGATCCTCCGGATAGAGGAAGTAATGTATTGTCTCAATCTTGTTCTCGTTCAAGGCCTCTATGCCGTCCATCGTAGCCTTTGTCTGATGACTTGCACTGACGAGGGTGATGGTAAGTCCGCCCTCTGCATTGGTTTCAGGCATAATATTATCGTTACATGACAAGGCTGATGACAGAGCCAGTGCACATATGGTATATTTCAGTATGTTCTTCATATGGATCATCAGTTAGCAGAAAGAATGATTGTATATTCTGTTCCCTCAGGCTGCAGGATGCTGTCTGCGGAAATCGTTCTTCCGTCAGGTCGCCTCACTGCAAATTTCACCTTGACCTTGAAGTCACGCTGGAGTCCGAGAGCCTCCGGCTTCGGCGCTACCTTTATAGTGGCAGCACTTCCATCTATCACTCCGCTTGACGGATAGATATCAAATGCATCTATGTCTCCGGTCAATGCGGCAAGCCAGGTACCGCCCATAGGCGCTTCCAGCTGGAATGTGCCCTCTACAGGCATACCGTTCTTTATGTATGCATATCGGAGCGAAGGGTCCGAACCTGCATTATAAGTGTTTACATTCCAGGTCAAAGTGTGATTGTCTGTTACAGCAACTCCTGCATTTGAATAATCTATCTCCTGATCTTCATATTCCCAAGGGTTGACCATGACCTTAAGGTCGACCATCTTATCAGCGAATGTTACTTCAAAATGATATTTCTTGCCGGCCTCCCATGGTAATGCAGGGAAATTCAGACGCTTTTCAAATTCATGTCCGTCGGCTGTATACCTGATGTACATCATCCAGTCCGAAGGATAAACTATATTGCCTTCGTTTTCTGTCGGAATATTGTCGGAATGTATCTGACTCACGGTCTGAGGATACATCAGATTGTATTCACGGACATCATCTCCTGTAAAGATACATCCTACGGAATTACTTCCCTCCGACATTGCCTGCTGTCCGCCAGGGAGAGTGTAAGATGCCGCAAGACTTCTATAAAGTCTCTGACCGTCATGAGACACCTGAGAGCCTGTCGGAGTGTTTGTACTGGCATTATAACTGTAGACTTGCGCATATTCTTCGTATGTAACGCTCACCTCGTTTCCCGAGAAGTCAATTTCAGCTGATGCGCTATTATATAGATTCACAAGTTCAAACGCGGTAATCGTGATGTCGGAATCCGTATTGTTGGACGCTCCTATGCTGAAAGCAGTGAAGAGATGATTGAATGTCAGCTGCACTGGAGAAAAGTCAGGCGCTGCGTCCAAATCGCGGACAACTATATCGGAATACAGGAAGTCAAACTGCGGAGTAGTATGATGCAGACCGTTTTTTGGTGCAGGTATTTCATAATGATAACTTGCATTGAGATTAAGGGTACCGCCAAAGAACCCATCCGGAGTGTTGTAAGGTAAGCTGTTGCTTGGATTAGGATCTGACGGCATGTTTGCATCCTTGGCAAGCCATCCGAAGAACTTATGCTCTCCGTCAGGAGTCCAGTTGTAAGAAACCGGAGTTGTTATGCCTTGGGTGAAATCCCGATAACTGGCAAAAGGCCATGTGTGCCCTGGCTGGTAGAACGGTGAATCGGATGGCACATCAGGACCTGCAACTGCCTTGATGTACTGTTGCGATGTTCCACTTCCCGTTGGTGTATATATGTCATACACCATGATCCTGTTGCCTTCCTTCTGAAAAGATTCCTGATCAAGCAACGACTTCGTTCCTGTCGGATTAAACGTCCCATTTTTCAGACTGCTTTTGGTGAGACCTTCGGACGCACAGATGCTGATCTGCATGTCGGCCACCTGCGGCCCTTCGGGCACCGTCTTGGTGCACGCTGCGGCCGCCAGGATGGCAGCCGATGTCAGGAGTATATGTCTGAATCCTTTCATATCTATTCGTCTCTATTGTTCCAGTTACTGATTCCGGTGGTATATACCATCTTTTCATCAGTAAGGGTCAATGTATATGTGTAATGTGTACTAGGCTTCCATTGGGTGTCGATATTGTCGATGATGGCTTCCTGAGGAATCCACTCGGCGTCTCCGTATTTCACATCGAAACAGACCTTGACCGATGCCTGACAATGCTGCGGTATGGCATAGAAATCCTCACCTATATAAATCGGATCGGAAGAAATTCTTACAGGATTGTCGCTTCCGTCGAAGACTGTGAATGAACGGGTTGCGTCTTTGGTCTTCCAGGTGTAGTCCCCTGTCGTATTATAATCTCCGGTTAGGGCAAATCCGTTCAGTTCTATCCCTGTTATCTCCACTGACATCTCAGCCGGCAATGACTGCTGAATCCTGAACTCAACTCGCGAAAGAATATGATCGAAACGCAGATTTATAAGGCTGTCCACTTCATATGTTTCATCCTCTGTCCTTGCAAAGAGGATGTCAACATCTCCCTCAGAGCTATCGAAACCACTGATGCTCAGGCCATTATCTCTATCATGATCGACATCCAGGTCAACTGGCCAGCATGCATCGAAAGTAAGGGAAGCCTGAGGCCACACCTTGGATGCAAGCCATCCTTCAGAATGAGCGATTTCTTCGTTGTCGAGATAAACTTCCCCATCGTCCTCATTCAGAGCCCAGACCCTGAAGGTTCTATCTTCAGGGAAAGGCACGGATTCCTCAGCTCGGGTATCATGTCCGATAACCGGCTTGAATCCTATGTTGACAGGCACCCTGTTGGTCTGCAGACCGCCGACACATCCTGCCAGAAGCAGCAATGCGGTCGCAAGGACACCCGATGTCATCAATTTCTTCATTTTATAATATTTTATCTTGTACCCACCAGCCCGGTCAGGGGCTGATGGATAATATTGTGAGTCTGATTACTGCTCCTGGTATTTGCTGCCACCATTAACGGTAACGAGATCAAAGTAAGCTGCAGAATCAGCGTCAACCCATACAGGGTTTGTAGAATCAGCTGCAACCTCAGCGATATTTACAGTACCGAGAGTAATATCAGCACCAGCAACACTCTTTACAAGGATAGCTGCCTTCTTCGCAGTCTTGAATGTTGCATTATCAACCTTCATTGACACCTTTGCAGGAGCATCAACATACTGCTCATCGATCTTGATGCCTCTACCCGCTGAATTGACAGTCAGACCATTGATCTTCACATCCTGACCTTTAGCAGAAATCCACATCGCATAGTAATCGTGAGTCTCATTGATAGTTACGTTGTTGAGTACGACAGCCTTATTTGCATTTGTAAAGGCGATAGCCTTGTTAAATACTACATCTACCAACTCATAGTTGCAGTTAGCAAAAGTAAGGTCATATGAATTCCAAGTACCTGTAGCCTGTGAGCTGGTCATGGTTCCGTTCTTGATCACAATCTTTGCATCAGCATTCTTTGCACCGATTCCTGACCAATAACCAGTAGTGATATTGAGTGACTTGCCACCGAGGTCGATTGTGATGGTCTTTGTATTCTCACCACCGAGCTTATACTCACCGCTGCCACCGGTCTGCTGTCCGAGAGAAGTGATCGGAAGGTCGATATCAGCAGACAGTACAACTGCAATATTCTCCTTATCGGCTGTCAAGGCAGCAGAAAGCTCATCAGCAGTCTCAACCCAAGCAGCTGGCTTAGGGAATACCTTAAGAGTTGCCGGGCCATTGAATGTGTACGAAGCTGTAGGAGCTACATATGCTTTATCATCACTGTCAGCTGTGAAGACAACCTGATAGTCTTCAGCAGTAGTAAGAACAGTCTTGTCATCAATATTGAGAACATAACCGTCCTTTGTTACCTTACGTACAATAACTGGCTGCTTGGCCTCGATATTTGAAGCCACGATGCTTGTGTTAGCCTTGCAACCGTCAGCGCGTACACCATACTCGCGAGCTGAGATGTCAGAGTTGCTGATTGTTGTCTTGCCTGCATACTGTAATGAGATACCGTTCTTACAGTTTTCAACAGTCACGCCTTCAATAGCGACATCAGCATCTCCGCATGAAGTGAGCTGCATGAGCGAGTGGAGACCGTCAGCAGAGCAACCGTCAACGACGAGGTTGTCTCTGAGCGACCAGAACTTAGCACCAACTACAGCCTCAGCAGCAGAACCTGTCGCTGTGAAAGTACAGTTCTTGATTGTCACGTTGTCTGGATAACGGGTACCTGTGTCGCCATTTACTGTACCGCCATAGATGAATGCATCGATTGCAACATCAGCAGCATCAGCAGCTACGAAATCAATATTCTGGAAAAGAGTTGTAGCACCTGCATATGCAGATTTTCCGATAAGAGTGAATGAACCGTTCATCTCATAACCGTTGCCGTCGATAGTGAGGGTTCTGCCTGCTACCTCGTCAACATTGAACTGACCTGCGATATCATTCTGGAATGTGATCTTTGTAGCCTCAGGGTTTGCAAGAGCTGCCTCAAGCTGAGCAGCTGTAGACACATTGATAGCCTCTGGATCAAGTTCACCTACGATATACTCCTCCCAAAGGTCAACTGAAGGGTTGATGAGGATCTCGTCAAGACCGAAGATGAGGGTATAGATGTAGTGGTAACCCGGTCTCCAAGGCTCATTGTCCTGGTCAAGAACAAGGTCAAGGTCAACAACCATGTCCTCCATATCAAGAGTACCGTTTACACCCTTCTGGTTGAATACTACAGTCACATTGGTAGTAGCCTGAGGGATAACGAGTGTTCCGGCTGTTGTAGTCTCGATTACTGCAGGCTCAGCGGTAACGCCCTGAACGCCGTCGAATACTACATACTCAGCTGGAGCAGCCTGATTTGACCACGCCTCGTAATCCACCATCTCCTTTCCAAGCATAGAAGCCTCGAAATCAGCAGTTGTGTTTACGCCGTTGATCTTCACGCTCTTGATTGTGAAGACGTCAGCTGCATCTGCATCCTTAGCCTTGACCTGAAGAGTGATCCATGAAAGAGCATGCTCGAACTTGACAGCGACCTTCTCAGTTGCAGTCATTGCTGTGTAAGACTCTGAAGTAGGAGCTACGAGGAAGTCCCATGTAGCGGCAGTTGAGCTTGGCTGCTCATATCCTGTTACAGAGAAAGTGTCACCCTCCTGATTGTGAGCAAGGTCAAGTGACGACGGGCTGTAGGCAGCGAAACGGAGAGCACCGTTCTTTGGCCAGTAGTAAGTCTTGGCACCACCCCAGTAGTTGCCCTTGTTGATGAACTCGACGCCAGCCGCACCGAAGTATGAAACTCCGTCAGTGTAGACCTCACCTGCTCCGACGTTCTTCCAGTAACCGTAAACATCGAAGTTCTCAGCTGTTGGATACTCTACACCGTCGATAGCACCAAGTACATTTGCCTTGGTCTGCTTTGCAGCGACAGGAGCGAGCTTGATTTCCGAGTCAGCCTCAGTGTAGACAGACTCTGTCTTAGCGCAAGCTGCTACAGCAGCAATTGCTAAAAGCGAAAAGAAAATCTTTTTCATAATGGTTTTTGGTTAATAAATAATTGTTAATTGTTGTTTACTTCCTGGTACCCACCTGTCCGGTCAGGGGCAGGTGGATAATATTGATTAATAAACGTCTACGCCGTCAACAATCACATTGAGCTTTTCCTTAGGCATTGAGTTCTTGTTTGCCCAAAGTGTTGTACCGGTGCTGATACCCTTGTCATTGATCTCGTAACCGTTTACAACTGTATTGTTAACTACGAGTTCATATGACTTATTGTAGTCGTTTCCGATCTCTATTGCAGCCTTGAGGTCAGCAAGTCCGCCATTGTCGTTGAATGTGCAGTCATTTACAGTAAGCTTTGTATTTTCCTGACCATAAAGGAGAAGCGCCTTTCCATCTGAATTGAATGTACAGTTTGTGAAGGTAGCTGCAGGAGCACCCCAGGTCCAGATATTATACACATCACCAGAAACGTTGAAAGTACAGTTCTCGAATACGCTGTTGCCATAGAGGGTGTATGTTCCGTTGATGATACAGTTCTTGTATGTACCGTTGCAACGTGCATAACCGATATAGGTCGAGCTGTTGGTTGTGATGGTGATATTCTCGAAAACCACTGTCGATCCGTCAAGACCGTAATCGCAGTTCTCTCCGCCTGTACCGACCTTCGTTACGGCAACAGATACATCTTCAGGATTACCTGCACCTACGAAAGTGATGGTCTTACCCTGTGCTGAAGATGGGATCACATAATCACCCTCGGCAAGATAAACTGAAGTTGCACCATCCTTGATGGCTGCATCAAGCTCTGCAGGAGCATGAACAACTGCAGCCGAAGAACTGCCCTCAACCTTGCAGAGACCGCCCTTTACAACGACCTTGTCAGCATAAGCTGCGCTGTCCTCGTCTACCCATACAGCGAAATCAGTGTCGGCGACAACAGATGCAATGTCAACATTTTCCAGAGTGATGTCTGCTCCGGCAACTGACTTGACAACGATGGCAGCCTTCTTAGCTGTCTGGAATGTAGCATCCTTGACCTTCAATGTTACAAGAGCGGCAGCATCAACATACTGCTCGTCAATCTTGATACCGCGGCCGGTAGTCTCGACTGACAGACCGTCAATTGAAACATTCTGACCTTCTGCAGTGATCCAGATTGCATAATTGTCCTTATCCTCTGTAACTTCTATGTTGTTGAGGATAACTGACTTTCCGGCATTATCGAAAGCGATGGCCTTCTCGAACACAACATCCTCGATTACGTAGTTACAGTTCGAGAATCTCAGATCATATGCATTCCATGTTCCTGCACTGTTTCCTGTACTGGTCATTGTACCGTTCTTGATATTGATGACTGCATCGTCATTCTTTGCACCGAGAGCAGACCAGTAAGTTGTTTTTACGTCAAGCTTCTTTCCGTTAAGGTCAATGGTGATGTTCTTGGTATTTTCTCCACCGAGCTTATACTCACCGCTACCTCCGGTGATCTGTCCGAGTGATGAAATAGGAAGTTCGATATCTTCCTGAAGTACAACTGCAATGTTTCCTTCGTCCTCAGTAAGAGCCTCTGCGAGCTGCTCTGCTGAATAGATATTGGTCTTACCGACCTCAACTTCATTTACTACGACATCGTCCCAATCAACAACGTCAGGGTTGATGAGGATCTCGTCAAGGCCGAATACGAGAGTATAGACATAGTGCTTTCCAGCCTTCCAAGGAGTGTTATCTGTATCAAGAACGAGGTCAACAGTCACCTTCTGGTTCTCAAGTGCAGGGGTACCAGGAAGAGCGTTCTGAGTATAATCAACTGTGATTGTAGTTGTAGGCTGTGGGATTACGAGAGTACCGTCAGCAGTTGTCTCGATGACAGCAGTCTCTTCTGTAACAGCCTGTGAACCGTTGAATACTACAACAGGAGCCTTGGTATCAGTGAGAGTCCACTGCATCTTGTCCTCAGTCTTTGCCTCAGTCATAACTGCAGCAAGGTCAGCTGTTGTAACTACATCGTTGATAGTCACCTTCTTGATGTCGAATGCCTTGGCTGCATCAGCGTCCTTGGCAACAACCTTTACTGTGATCCATGAGAGAGCATGCTCGAATACGACTGAAACGTTCTCGGCTGCTGTCATCGATGTATAAGACTTTGAAGCAGGAGCCACGAGAAGGTCCCAAGTCTTTGCAGTCTCGTTGGGCTGAACATAACCGTCAACTGAATATGTGTCAGTCGCAAGGTCGTGCTCCATATCTACTGATGAAGGGCTATAAGCAGCGAAACGGAGTGAACCGTTCTTTGGCCAGTAGTATGCATTTTCCTTACCGCCCCAATAGGCTCCTTTGTTTGTAAACTCTACGGCACCGTTAAGACCGAGATAGAGGGTTGCACCGTCTGTGAAGCTTGAACCGGCAACCTCATCTTTCCAATAACCGTAAACATCGAAATTCTCCGCTACAGGATATTCTGTACCATCGATAGCGGCAAGCTGGTTTGCCTTTGTCGCAAGGGCTGTTGCAGGCTTGATTTTAATCTCCGAGTTGTCTCTTTCGTAGACAGCCTCTGTCTTGGCGCATGATGCGATAGCAGCAATTGCCAGAAGTGAAAAGAAAATCTTTTTCATGATACTTTATTATACTTTAATAATATTATTTCTTCTTTGTTGTTACCTTTTAAACGCCTGGCTGACCTGGAGTCACCTCTGGAAGAGGGATAAGGATGGATGTATCGACTTTTTCCCACTCAGTGACAACAGGCGAAACGAGAAGTTCGTCAGTTCCGATCTGGAGGTTATAGGTATAGTGCTTTCCTGGCTCCCATGCAGTCTGGGTGTTCTCTTTGAGAGAACGGAGGTCCACCGTATAAGTCTCAGTAAATTTTGATCCGTCAGTAGACTCAACAGTATATCTCACCTTGAGGTAGCCGCTGATAGCCTGAGGAACTATGATATATTCATCAAGAGTCTCAATGACTGACTCGACAGTTCTATTTCCGTCAGTTCCGGTGATGTTGTACTTCAGTTCAACGTTACCTCCAGCCAGCACATTCAGGTCCGCTGCAGTTCCTTCAGCTGTCCAAACTATAATATCCTGATTCTCAACCGTTCCATCTCCCTGGGGTTTTACATCAGTAAAATATACGTCGTGCATATAGATAGTTGCCGGAATCTCCGGATTTGCCTTCTTGCAGACAGTTACTGTAATCCAGGTCATCGCGTGCTTGAATGCAAGATTCACCTCGCCGCTCTTGCTGTTGTATGAACTGGTTGTCATATTGAAGTACATGATATCTTCATTATAGCCTTCAGCTGACATCTTCTGCTGCTGCACATCATTGAAACTCATATGGTTGTTAGTCGCGTCAAACGAATAAGTGACGTCATCCTCTTCAGTAAGATCCGGAGCATGGTATCCGGCAAAGATGAGTGAACCGGTCTTAGGCCAGAAGTACGGAGTCACACCTCCCCAGAGATTCCTTGATGCATCTCTTTCTTCGAAAGGTTTTTCGTTGATGTACACAATAGTCGGTGTAGTCGAACCTTGTGCGAATCCGCCCTGCCAGGTGCCGATCACATCGGCAGCGGCCGGTGTCTCCTGATACCAGGCCCAAAGATTGAATTTTTGACCCATAAACTTTGTGCCGGCCATGACTGACTTGGTCACATTCTCGTTCACAGGTACAATCCGTATCTCTTCCGACATAGTATATTCTATGTCAGTCTTGCTGCATGCAATAACTGCGGCAACAATCAGAATCAATGTAATGATCTTTTTCATTGTATTGTTTACTTTTCAATATTCGTTGTTACACCGGGCGATAGCCATACTGTCACTTCTGGTGCAACCTTGATCTCAACCGGAGAGAATGTCAGGTTGTACACATAGTGCTTTCCGGCCTCCCAGATTACGTCTGCACCAAGCGAAAGATCTATGTCGAAACTCTCAGTGATGTCATCGTTTGCAGGAGACTTGTAGCTCAGAGTCACAGACAGCTGCTTTGGAGCCTGAGGGATCACAACTGTTCCGTCGGTCTCATTCTCTATGACTTCGAATACTTCAGTCAATGGCTGTCCACCAGCCTCGTTGAATACGATCACGTCATCGCTATCTGATTCAAGGTCCCAATCTATGGCCTTTTCTTCTCCTTCCGGAGTACCATTGAATGTGAAGTCACCCTTTGTATTCACATCCTTCAGGGTCATATCTGTAACGTTCCAGACATGGTTTTCGACAAGTGCTCCCTCTCCACCCTTGACATTGATGGTGATCCATGCAAGGGCATGGTTGAACTGCACAGGGACTGCTGTACCATCGCGTCTGTTATTGTATGACTTGCCGTCGCGACCGAAGTACAGGAGGTCGAAAGTGCTCGCTGTGCTTGAAGCCTGCGTATATCCCTTGATTTCAAGGACATCATTCACCAGATCATATGAAGCTGCTCCGATGGACGGAGAATTCTTCTGTCCCTCTTCCGGTGCAGGAAGCGAATATCCGGCAAACACCAGCGAACCGGTGATCGGCCAATAATAGATCGAATTCAGCCCGGACCATGCCTTTGTGCCGACCTTATCGTTCGGTGACGCAGTGTTGTACCAGAACTCAGCGTCATTAAGGTACTGGTTTGCTGCGAAGGCAGAATAGTCTGTCACATTATCCGTCGCTGTCTGGCCAGGATTGTGGTATGCAAAAAGTGCAATGTGATTTTCCTCAGGATATACATTGCTTGTGACCGCACCCTTGGTCGAAAGATATGACACAGGCGACAGAGCAAGTTCTCCTCCGTTGCCGTCATAAGCGACTTCGGATTTTGAGCAAGCCACAACCGCAAGTGCTGTGCATATGTATATAAGTCTCTTCATCTTATTTCTTACTGCTGAACGGCTACTTCATGTCCACCTGTTGCTGGAGATGGAGTCCAATCTGCAACCTCTGGTGCGATGAGAATCTGACTGGCTGTGATCTGTACTGTATAGGTGTAGTGATAACCTGGCTGCCATGCGTCATCCCCATTGTATTTGAGAGACCCGGACACTGTCTCCTCAATAGTTTCACCTGCCTGAGATTCATACTGGTATGTAATATAGAGAGTTCCCGGAACCTGGTTAGGGAGAACTATTGTGTTGTCTGCTACAGTTTCAAAACCCTGCTCAGTTGCCCGATCAGGAAGTTCCTCATTACCAGTGAATACCGTAAATACTTTATCGGTATCTGCAGCTTCTGTAGAAAGTATCCATTCAGCAGTCGATCCGAGTTCAGCCCTACCTTTTGTGGTAAGTCCTTCAATATGAATGTCAGTGACATTATATTTTCCGGCGGTGTAATCGTCTCCCCATAGCTTGATGGTTATCCAGGAACAGGCGTGCTTCATTACAACAGGGACATATGGGGTTCCTTTGCCGTATGATTCAGCTGTTTTAGGAAACCAGAGGAGGTCATTATATGCTTCGACAGAAGTGCCGGAAGCAGCCTCGTAACCATCAATAACGATTTTTCCTCCCTGATATGCCGGTACCACACTTATGCCTACATTGCCAGATTTAGAGACACCTGCAAAATACAATGTCTTCACATTTGGCCAATAATATGGTCCATCAGCTCCTGCCCACAGATTCTTGCCGTCCTGAGTTGCCGATGATTCATACTTGAACTCTGCATTGTCAAGATAGTCTGCAGTACCTGCAGCATTATCTGATGTCTGAGCAAATACATATATATTCAGCCCGGTAGGATAGTCCGTATCATCGACTGCAGCCTTTGTCATCTTGCCGGATACAATCTGGAATCCGATTGATTCAGGCTGGTCATACTGAACCTCATACTTTGTGCAGGCAGCTAAGGCAGCTGCTGCGAAGACCGAAACAATTATCTTTTTCATGGTATGCTATTTATAGAATTCGCAATATAGTTTGAAAGGCAATTGGATTTATTCGACAGTTACTGTCTGGTTGCCACCGTCTGCCCATTCTCCATAAGAAGGTGCTACGAGAATCTCAGTGGCCTTGAAGTTCAAGGTATAAGTGTACTTGTAACCGGATTTCCAACCATCTGTAACAGCAAGAGAAACTGTAGAAGTCTGAGCAGGCATCTCCTCTCCCTTTGGAGACTTATAAGTATAAGTCACAGTAAGAGTTGCAACAGGATCTGCAGCATCGACAGCTGTCGGCATCTGAGGGATCACGAGTGTGCCAGCCGTATTATTCTCGAATACAGCCACATCAGCAGCAAGAGGCTTAGATCCATTGAAAATCTCAATCGAGCCCGTGGCTTCGCCAAGTTCAGTCCAAGTAGCCTTTCCTGCACCGGAACCGATACATTCAACTGTTCCGGTGTTTGCAACATTATTCATAGTGATCTTCGTGATCGTCCAAGGGTTGCCATCAGCAATGGTGGATCCTTCACCTTTCGCCTGAATCTCAACCCATGTGAGAGCGTGTGAAAGGGTCACATCTACAGCATCCTCCTGATTTCTATAATTATAAGACTCTGCTGTCCTGCCAAACCAACCGAGGTCAAATGTTTCAGCTGTATTTGTAGATTGAGTATAACCTTCTATAGTAAGAACATCACTGGCGAAGTCATATGTACGAGACGTTCCGACTTCACCTATCGCAGGCAGAGAGTATCCTGCAAATACGAGAGAACCGTTGGTAGGCCACGAATATCCACCACCCCATGCTGTAACAGAGCCTACTGTCTTATACGAGAATATTGCATCGCTAAGAAATCCGACATTAAAACTGGCACTATATGGCGAACCTGGTTCGTCCACACCATAGTTTGCATAAACAGCAAGACGCTGATCGGTCGGATAATTTCCTGTCACAGCAGCTTTTGTGATATTCTTCGCAACTGGAGCAAATGTAATCTCCTGTGGTGCATCATAAGTCACCTCCGATTTTGTACATGCGGCTAGTAATGCTACCGCAAGAAATGAAATGAAAATCTTTTTCATAATATATATTTTACTTATTCATATTCCTATATAATGATATCTGTATTGATTTCGTCCCATTCGTCGACCTTAGGCACGAAGCCTCCGTCGCCGCCGGTAATAGGCTCAGGGATATCAATCTCTGTCTCTACTCTGATTATCTGTTCGTCGTTATCAGGGAACTGGCTTGATACGTCAAAATTGAATACATGGCCGTTACCTGCGATATCCGTGAATACGAGAGAAAGAATCTGCGCAGTTCCGCACTCAGGATGCCATCCGAAAGTATTGAACCTGGCTGTAAAGAGGCCGTTCTCATCTATCTCGTAATTGTCGAAGTAAACTGAAATATAAGCCTCAGATCTCTGGTCGAAAGCGATCTTATTGCTTTCAGCAAGACCGGTTATCACTGATGCCACAGTACCGATATTCTCTACTCCGGTCACTGTCTTGGCCTCTACAATCCATGACTCTACCACAGTCTCACATTTTATATCGATCTCGAACGGAACTGCCTCAACGCTTCGGGCAGGAATGAACACATCCTCGGCGCGACCTACAAAAAGGTGGTCAGGGTCATAGACGATTTCTTCATATTCAGCCTTGGAGGCACGGCTGCGGAGCTTTGTTCTGAACGAGTCAGGAATCAGGGATGTGGATGCATAGATCTTATGGAACCAGTTCTCATCCTCCAGCCATGTGGACTCAGTATCAAAATTATATACAAGAATATCATACTCCCTTGCAGGAATGAGGCTGACCTGACCTCCGGTAGGAGGAAGGAAGGCCTGGGTAACAAAAGCGCCGGTCTCACTGTCGTAGAAGATACAGCGCATCAGCGAAGGATCCTTGGTCATTTCATAGTTGACGATGTCCCTTTCAATTTCAAGATTGACAATGACCATATAATCGGCTGTCGTCAGAGGACGTCGCTTGCATGATACCGAGAGGATACTCAGAACCGCTACCAATATATATATGTGTATACGTCTCATCATTCCTCACCCCCCTTTCTCTTTGCCTTGTCCCTCATCTTGAGGACAGGGTGCCTTGTCTTGAAATTGATCGGGTACACAAGCGAGATACTTGCCCTTGTAGGTCCGACAAAGTTTGTTGCACGATACTTCACGCCAGGTTCCTTGATAAGATCCTCAAAATCGGTTGAAGGATTGTAAGGACGATACCATGTACGGATAAATCCCAGACCGACATTGAATTCAAGACGAAGGTGGTCGTTTGCCACAGGAAGGGCGTATGTGTAATCAACGCCGAAGTCTATGTACTCACCCTGGGCTCCCCTTCTGATATTCTGATAATCGTAATATCCGGCTCCGGCATACAGACCGACAGCATGTCCCTTGAGTTTGGAATCATCCTGCCATTCGTTCTTCTTGCCCGGGAACCAGTATTTTGCATCTACGAATAGTCCGAGCATCTCGCCGCACCATCTGTTACCTTTGGATACAGCCCATGGATAGTAGTAATCCACACCGACTGACCAGTTCTGTCTGATCGGGAACTCAAGGCCGACATTAAGTCCCGGAACAAGAAGATTGCTGCGGGCTGCGAGAATAGTCTTTCTCCAGGTAGGCTCGTCCCATTTCTGCTCAGGAGAAATCGAAGTGAGCTGCATCTCATACTTGGGAGTATAGCTCAGAGGCTTTACAGGAGCGATTGGAGTCTGACGGGTGTAGATGTCCTTGGAATTGCTTTCCGTCATGACAACACTGATTGTTATCGAAGAGTTACGGAGAGCATAGATATGATTATTGACAAGATGACGCCATCCCTTCTTGCAGGCTCTCAGCCTGTACTCTTTTGACTGGACGTCAGACTTGTCATAAATGATTGCGAGCATCTCATCCCTCTGAGGGAAATCTTCGTGGTCTTTCAAGACCTGAAGCAGACCATCCCAATCTTCCTCAAGGAATTCGACCTTTATGTGAGAATCCTTGAACTGCGGGAACATATCAAGAAGGAGTTTCTCTGTACTGGCAGCACGGTTCATGGCCAATCTCCTGTTGAACTCATATCCACCGTCAGGCGACGCAGTTGAGAGAATCAGAAGTGAGTCGGGCACAGCGCCATCAATCATGAGAGTCGTATCGATATCGGCACGCATCTTTGCCAAAGTCTCTGCGTTGCCCTTGAAATCCTCGTCAATGACAGGACTGTTGATACGGAAAAATATATTGTAGCGCTTTTGAATATGAGACGTAACTTCTTGTGAAGCCAATGGTACCACAAGAAGAAAACCGACTAATAAAAGCAGTATTTTCTTCATCTTAGGGGAGATTACACACACAATTAGCAAACAAAGTTAACTAATTCGTATATGAAACTACTACACCCCCCCCACATTTTCATCCTATTAAGACAAAAACGCGACCTTTTAACAATACTTTACACTTTTTAGCAACCTCCTGCGCGGTCAGGCGCATGAGGTCGGAAAATCTTTATTCGTATGTCACCTTGACAGATTTGACGTAAGCACGATGGCTTTTGTCTGTACCTGTACATGTAAACTTGACAGCATCAGCACTGCCCGTCCATGTGCGGACAGCAGCCTCCTCAGAGAGCTCGCCTGAATCAGCGGCAAGGTCGAAATACACATCGTATGTGCCATAGGCCATAGGAGTGATATTCTGGCTGTTGCCACCTGAAACAACAGAATAATATGAATCCGCATATACCTTGCCGGCAGCAGTGAGTCCATAGTTCTTGGCATCGTTCCACTCATTGTTTGCGCGTACCTTGAAAGCACCTGAAGCGATCTCGACATTGTATGCCACATAGAGATCCTTAGCCTTCCATGTATTGAACATCACGATGTCCGCAGATCCGCCCCAACTTGTGAGGTCGCCGACAACTCCCCACTCAGAAGGCTCCTCAACAAAAGGCACGAGCTCTACAAAGAGAGCATTCTTGCCCTGTGGAGAGCCTGAGAATGAAGTGCGGACAGTCTGGATAGTGATGGTATCACCCAGCTTTGGTACGTACATCTGTATTGGAAAAGTCCAGATAGTTCTGCAGGTATGCAGACAGATTTCTGGCACGCGCTTTTGCAAGACGCTCATTAACTCTAACCGGGCCCTCAGGAGAAGCGGTTGCATAGAACTCCACACTATCTATCTTCATTCCCGAAACCAGCTGGATATTATTAATGGTCCGGATGAAATCCTGACAGCGCACCTCATTATCCATATAGGCAGGATCGAACGAAGACCGGCCCTGGCGGAAATACACAGTCAATGTATCTCCAACCACAGCAGCAGAAGATGCATGTCCCAGCAGAATACCGAGCACGCACAATATAATCAGTCTAAATCTACTTGACATCAGCACACAATTTAATCCTTTGAGCGGCAATTGATTACGACCTATATATCAATATTCCGCCCAAATGATAGCGTCATAATTAAAACAAAAAAGCCATTTTGACAACTTTAACATAAAAAAGAACACGGGAAGACGACATAATCATCTTCCCGGGCAGCAAATATGAGGAGCCTCACAGTATGATCTGCAGCGTCACTTATGAGGACTGGATGCATAGGGTTTAGCAATGTCCACGCCACAATTATTTGAATTGAAAAGATGTTTTCATATATTTGCCTTGATAAACATACATGTAACATGAAAAGCTTGACTATAAAGATCGCAACAGCCGCATTGCTGACAGCCTCACTGACATTCATAGGATGCGAAAAGCCTGATAACGGCGAAGGCATCCAGGAAGAACCCAGAACGAACTATTTTGCATATGACGGATACTCGTTCGATATAAACTCTGTCGTAAGATATGATGACGGCAGCAATCATGTAGAGCTTTGGCTTTCACCTGAAAGCAATCTCGACAATACTGCGGCAATAGAAAAGAGCGGTGACTATGTGGTTCTCCGTACCCATGGTTCATACCTTGGAAACAGAGACCGGTTCGACGCCCAGACATCCAAGGAGTCATACATCAGATTTGCCGATAAGGAATTTACCTATGGAGACAAGGGAATCGCATATATCGAAGCATCAATCACCGATCAGGTCCTGACTCTGGATTTCCTTGCGCAGAACATGTATACTAAAGCCAATGCAGCTCCATCTGCAATACTCTCAGGCACATACACAGGAAGCTTTTCAGTCGAGACAGAGCAGCCTTATTCCAATGAATGGGGACTTGGCAGGAAACGCACATCCCTGACCGGAGCTACATTTACGCTCAGAGAAGACGGTGGAGACTCTTCTATCTCACTATTCGACGATTCAGGCAGAAATGCCGTGACATTGACTTTGTCGCCTACAGAAATCGGCAAGCAGCTCAATGATTTTACCGGAATTACCTTGACCTACAATGACGGAACAGCATTCCCGCTTAAGGGAGCATCAGGTTCAGTAAAGACATCCATAGACGCCAGTACAATCACTGTAAGCATAAATGTCAGTAAAGACGAAACGCAGCTCAGAGCGCAATACACCGGAACATATGAGCCGATTCTGGTCAAGACAAACAGATATATCTTCGAATATGATGGGACCAGTCAGTTTGAAGGCACACATGAAATCGTCAAGCTGATGACTCAAACCAAAGCAAACACCACAACATTCTACTTCTCACACATCGAAGGGTATGACCTCGGTTCGGACATCAACTCGACCCACATGCCTATCCTCAGTATCCCATCAGACGTCATAAACGCCGGAAAAAAGTCATTCAACGAACTGTCAGGCTGGAAGTTTGCTTTTGACGTGATGCAGGTATGGCCGTATGAAGACCCTTACAAGCCACATCCATCATATTCCGACTGGATTGAAGTCAGCTATGTCGACGGGATATATGAAATCAATATTGAGCTCAGTTCACAGGCTACAGGAATGGAAGGCTATGGCAGCAGAATAGACATCTATTTCAAGGGAGAAGCTAGAAACTGATCGGAAATCAGCAATGGACAGACTGACAGCTTTTGTACAGGAGCATATCGGGGATGACACGGCAAGGCTCATCCTGGATCGTGCAAAATGGCCGGAGATAGACATCGAGACGGCCGTTACCTGCATTGAAAGCCGCCGGAAACTAAAGAATAAAGTTCAGGAGTGGTATGCCACTCCTGAACTTATTTTTCCTGTGCGACTGTCTGCCGAACAATGCAGCAGCACGCAGACTGGAATATATAAAGCGACTGTGGCAGAGCATATTGCGGGACATGGTTTCCGTCTTGCAGACCTGACCGGAGGCCTCGGAGTCGACAGCTGGTCATTCTCAAAACACGCCTCAGCAGTTCTTTACAACGAAATGCAGGAAACCTTGTGCAAGGCCGCAGGACACAACTTCAAGATTCTCGGTGCAGATAACATCCTTATAAGCAACCGCACTGCATCCAAGGAGACAATAGGAGATATACTTTCAAGCTTTGCACCCGATATAGTCTATATGGACCCGGCCCGCCGTGGCGCAGGAGGAAGGAAAGTATTTCTGATTGAGGAATGCACGCCCGATGTACTTACTCTCAAAGAGTTGATATTCAAGTTCTCCAGACATATTCTGCTCAAGCTCTCCCCTATGGCCGACATAAGCATGGTATGTGACAGATTGGGACCGGCATGCCGGGAAGTACATGTTGTCGGAGCTGGAGGAGAGTGCAAGGAACTCCTGGTCTGGATGGACAGGGAATGGTCCGAGGGCTACAGCATCACTGCAGTCGATCTTCCGAAAGACTACCCGGACTCAGAGGCCATAACCCTCTCATCTGACGAACAATCAATACTGCCATCTCCAGCGGGCGAAGCCCCTGCTGTCATCCCGACCCGCTGCGAGTCGAGAGATCTCTTCCTCTTCGAACCGGGCAAGACCCTGATGAAAGCCGGCTTCTTCAACCTCATCCGCGACCGTTTTGGAATCGAGAAGATGGGTGTATCAACGCATTACTACCTCACCGACAGCCCCGCCAAGGCCGAGGAGTTGAAGAAGTATGGTAAAGTATTCAGAATCACCAGCATACAGCCTCTCGACAAACGCACCATCAAGGAAGCAGGTAAGGCATACCCACGCGCAGAAGTCACAGCACGCAACATTCCTATGGATACCGACACCCTGCGTAAAAAATTAGGCGTCACCTCAGGAGATGACGCCCATATATTCGGTCTCAAATCAGATGCCCAAGGCAATCTGCTTATTATCGCCGACAAGTTATAATCAGTTCTGGTGAGCAGGACGAAGGAGATCGAGCACAACCTTTACAGGATTGAATGTCTCGAGAGGAACCTCCACGAACAAGGTATTCCAATTGCTCATCGCACCGTTCCAGAGACCCGGAAGTTCAAGAGCCTTGGGCTCACGTCCCTGATAGCTCTTCGAGCTGATGAATCCCGCATCCTCATCCACATACTTCAGAAGGTCGAAGCTCTCTCCCTTGTAATCATGCAGACAGCAGACGATATCAACCGGATTGAAGTGGGTCGCATTTGCAAGAGCAGCACGTGCGTGTTCATCTGCAGTATTGATCTGGACGCTCTCAAGAACCTGGAGAGATGTAGAACCGTCCTTCTCTGCAATGATGAAAGGACCGCCGCCCGGTTCGCCCTGATTCTTCACCATACCAGCAACCCTGACAGGTCTGTCCAGCTTCTCTCGAAGCGCCTCAACCCTCTTCTTAGGAGTCTCAGCCTCAGGCATTTCGATGCAAAGCACCTTCTTGAGGAAGGCCTCGATATCATCACAAAGAGCCAATGCCTCAGGGCTGGTATAGATATCCTCATATATAGGATCATAGCCAGGTACACCAGCTACATTTACCCTTGAACCCGGAATAGGAACGCATACTGCATCAAGCTCACGGAGATATCCATGGAGGGTATCGCGAAGTTCAAGAGCCTTTCCGAGAAGAACCTTCTTCCATGTAGCTGTTGCAGAAAGAAGTCTCTCATTAGCAACGTTGTCGATATTCTTTATTGAAACGACCTCTTCCTCGATCGCATTAAGATTGTAGATGAGCGCACCGTGACCGGCAGGACGGAAAAGGAGAGAATCGGTCTCTGTCCTGAAAGGCTTGTTCTCAACGTCAACTGCAACTGTATCTGTAGCCTTATCCTGGAAAGTGAAGGTAATATTGTACTTCACGCCGTATTTTGCCTCATAAGCCGCTTTGACCTCAGCATATGCCTCCTCAAAAAGATGCTGATGCTCCGGAGAAATGGTCACCACCAGATTTGCAGTACCATCCTCGTTACGCATATAGTTCTGAGCCTCGACAAGATGCTCTGCGAAAGCAGTACGGATCTCACCGTCGGTATACTTGTGGAACTTCAGAACGCCCTTAGGCTTTGCACCATATCCGAGTCCTTCGTCTGTAAGAGTCTTGGACAGCACTGACTGACGATACTCAGGACACTTGCATGTCTGCTCTCCGAAAAGCTCAGGAGTATAGAATGCGAAGTCCTGGATCTTATCCACGAACTTAGCCGCAGGTGCATCATCAGCAAGTTCCTTTCCAGCCTTCAATGCATCCAGTCCGCTGAAAAGATCCTTGAACATACGTGAAGCCGCACCTGAAGCAGGCACGAACTTGCACTTTCCTTTTATCTGTGCACCCTCGTAATACTTCACGGCATCCTCTACCGCCTTCTCATCCAAAACCTGGATACCTTTGGCTGGAGTTGCCGGAGCAACGATCTTGAGCCATGGGAAACCCTTCTTGAAGCGTTCCACCTGCTCTTCTACAGTCTGCACCGATGAGCCTCTCTGCTCGATCTGTGCGATGTCTTCTTTTCTGAACATAGTGTTATTATTATTGGTTATTCTACGTAAATTTCTCTTCTGTACTTATACTCAGCACGCAGTTTCTCAAATCTGGACGGATCCATCCTGAGTCTGAAATCATCCGTAAATATAGGATAATTATACTGGAATACAGCTGCTATCTCTCCGTGATTCTTGCCCTTCAGATCCAGCAGCACCGGTTCGTGTCCTTCTTCCTGATCGACCGGCTTATAATATCTCAACTCCTTGATACCCAAGTAACGGGCAACAGCTCTCACTGCCATTATAGTCGCGTTTTCCTTTCCCTGATATGAATAGCCAGCGATATGAGGAGTAGCAATGTCGGCAATATCAAGCAGATGCTCATTGATATGAGGCTCGTTGCACCATGTGTCTATGACTATCGCTCCCAGTTTAGGAGAAGCGGCAATCAACGCATCCTCATTGATGACTTCCCCACGGGCAGCATTAATGAATATTGCACCCGGCTGCATCAAGGCAAAGAATGTCTCGTCAGCCATACCTCTTGTAGTATCATCCAGAGGCACATGCATGGTCACGATCTGCGAGTTTTCGAGCAGATATTCCAAAGAGCAGAATCCTTCCGGCCCCTCAGCGGCCTCACGAGGCGGGTCGCACCTGAGCACATTGAAACCCAGATATCTTGCCATCTGCTCCACTTTAGAACCGACATTTCCGACTCCGATGATACCGAAATTGGCATCATCCACCTTCATTCCCTTACGCGCTGCAATGCCATAAACTGCAGAAAAGACATACTGCATCACACCCCCGGCATTGCACCCGGCGGCATTAGCCACCTTGATTCCGTGACTGCGGCAATACTCCTGATCGATATGGTCCATTCCGATTGTAGCAGTAGTGATCATACGCACTGAAGTACCCTCCAGAAGCGCCGGGTCACAATGTGTCCTGGTTCGTATTATCAGCACCTGGGCATCCATGAGATCTTCACGCACAATCTCATCTCCCTTCTTATATACTACCTCGCAATAAGGCTCGAAAACGCCCTCGAGGAAAGGTATCTCCTTATCTGCTACTATCTTCATATCTACTTCAGTACCAATGTTTTAATACAATTACCTTTCTGCTCCCAATCCCAGATGAACATTTCATCCTGCCTGAGCAGGTCATTCATTCTGGCTACAAGAGCCTCCCTCTGGAAATACAGCTGGTTACGGACAATTGACGAACTTATCGAACAATACAAAGTACCGGCAGCCAGATTGACGTTCATAGTATAACGGGACGCCCCGGAAGCGTTGTTCCATGCCTCCGCAACGCGCTGATTATTGAGACCGGAAGTAAGTTTCATCTCACGTATGAACTGTCTCACAAGTTCATCCATGCCTACCGCCTCCTGTCTGCGCATCCTGTTTGTCCTGCTGTCGTATGCCATACTACAATTTCGTAAAATGTCCTCCAACCGTTTCAAAATAAGCCCTGTCCTGGGTCATGGCATCTACTATGCCACTCATCCTGACCTTGTTGCTGTCTGTGATGAATATCTGACCGAAATCCTTTCCTGACACCATCTGAAGCAGATTAGATATCCTGCTCATATCCAGCTTGTCAAACACGTCATCCAGAAGAAGAAGAGGAGCGAACCCGTACTTCTTCTTCATTATCTCATACTGCGCAAACTTTAGCGACACAAGAAATGACTTCTGCTGTCCCTGGGATCCATGCCTTCTGATAGGCCACCCGTCCATGGTAAACAGGAAATCATCTCTCTGCAATCCCGCAGTAGTATATCTCAAGGCGCAATCCTTCTCATATGATGCAGCCATCAGCTGATCCAAAGGAGCCTTTGAAAGTTCGCTGTCATATTCGATATCGACCTGCTCCGACCCACCAGAGAGAGCCTTGTAATATTCACTCACAACCGGCTTGAGATCCTCTATAAACATCTTGCGCGCCTTATGGATCGGCTCAGCCAGCGCAGCCATACGCATATCTATCACCTCAAGCAGGGAACGGTCCGGTGCCATATCCTTCAGCATCCTGTTCCTCTGCTGCAGAAGCCTGTTGTACTGCTGGAGCGAAGTCATGTATTCACGGTCCATCTGCGAAAGCACCGCATTCACAAAACGCCTGCGCTCCTCTCCAGATTCGCTGACCAAGGAAATATCTGCAGGCGAGATCATCACCACCGGCAACACACCGATATGCTCAGATACACGGCCATAAGGCTTTTCATCCCTCTTCACCTTCTTCTCCCCCTTTGCCGTCATACGCATGGAAAATCTGCTGGAAAGTCCGTTTTCCATACGGTAAGTGCCTGAAAGTGAGAATTCTTCAGTTCCATGTCTGAAATTGAACTTATCTGAAGTCGCGAACGCACTTTTGGTCATCGACAGGTAATAGACCGCATCCAGAAGATTGGTCTTTCCTTCACCGTTGTTTCCGCTGATACAGTTTATATTAGGCGAGAACTCCAGTTCCTGAAGCTCGATGTTTCTGAAATCAGATATGACTATTTTCTCAAGTACCGGCATATGTTATAACGTATGTTCAAGAAGAATCTTTACACCTATGGCCACCAATATCAAACCGCCTGCAAATTCAGCCTTTTTCTTGAAGCGGCATCCAAAAATATTTCCAAGCCAGACGCCTGCGGCAGAAAATGCCGCTGTCGTCAGTCCAATCAGCAATACAGCTGAAACAATATCCGCCCCAAGGAAAGCCATAGAAACTCCCACAGCCAAGGCATCTATACTGGTTGCCACAGCAAGCATCAGCATCGTCCTGAATGAAAAGTCCGGATCATACTCACATGACTCATCCTTCCTGCACGCCTCAACAATCATCTTTCCGCCGATTATTCCCAAAAGGACAAATGCAATCCAATGGTCTACGCTTGCCACCTTGTCAGCAAAGCTTACTCCAAGAAAATATCCAAGAAGAGGCATCAGGGCCTGGAAACCACCAAACCACAGAGCTGCCGAAAGCATATGCTTAGGGAGCAGCTTCTTGACAGACAAGCCTTTGCATATTGACACTGCAAAGGCATCCATGGAAACGCCTACGGCCAGAATTATGATTTCTACAAAATGCATCCGTTAGAACTCCACATCAAGACGACCTATTTCCAAGCCCCAGCTTCCGTCCGTAACATATACGACATCCTCGCCTGCTGCATTCTTCCATATCTCTATCTCATCAAGACGGGTATGTGCATGACCGCCGACCACGATATCTATACCAGTTGTTCCTGCTACCAGATCCTGGTCTATAGCCGCAGTACTGTTCTTTTCCCGTTCATCTCCAAGATGAGTCAGGCAGATGACCAAATCGCATTTCTTCACATTTCTCAGATAGTCGGCATATGACTGAGCCACTGAAACCGGATCCAGATATACAAGTCCCTTGTTCATGGATACGTCCACAACAGTAGAAATATCGGTAAGAAGTCCTATCACGCCGATCTTCTTTCCTCCCTTCTTCACTATTGTGTAAGGCTTGACTATCTTGGCAAGGTCAGTGCTGGAGAAATCATAATTTGCACATACCACAGGGCATTTCAGTTTCTTCAATCTCTTTGCCAGGACAGCCGTACCATTGTCAAATTCATGGTTACCGAGCGTAACGACATCAAATCCGAGCGCATTAAGCACATCTATCTCTATCTGACCCTCCAACTGGGTAAAATACGATGTTCCCTGACTGAAATCACCAGCGTGAAGCAGCAGGACATTCTTCCTGCCCATCTCCTCGTACACCTCGGAGATATAGACAGACTGCTCGACCACACCTCCATAGCCTTTGATATCTCCAAGTCTCTCAGGCTCGATATGGCTGTGAGTATCATTGAGATGAAGTATAGTAAGATCCTGTGCATCAAGCGCAAAAGCTGAAGCAAGGGCAAAAAACGATATGATTATCTTCTTCATAATCTACTTTCTTATAATGACACGTCCATCCTTCTTGTATCCTATCATCCTGCCTGCCTCAGTCTCCTTTATAATATGATCTATAACAGGCTGCCTGACAAGTATCCCCAGATTTTCCACAGACACGGCATTTTCCGCAAGGCTGATTCCGTCTCCCCCGTTGAGCAGGAAATTGATGGTAGCCACCCCGTAGATCTTGTCATCATCAAGAGGTTCGCCTGCAATTTCAAGGCTCACAACCTTCTTCTTTTCCACAACAAGCTTTACTCCTCCGAGAGCCTGAACATTGGTTGCAGCCATATATTCAATCCACTTTCTGATTTCGCTACCCTTATGTTCTACGTACACTATATAGTTCTTGAAAGGCAGCATCGATTCAACATCATCCAAAAGAATCTGACCTGCAGGAAGATCGGTACGTATGCCTCCGAAATTGAGGACTCCCATATGTACAGGCTTGCCTGATGCCTCTGCAGCAGCCTCCATGATAAGGTCCACTATAAGGTTGGAAAGCTCGCTCTCCGGCTTTTTCTCCACGATCTCATGATCGGAGCAGCCGATAACAGCCTTCTTTTCTGCCATGGCAGCCTGAGCATCAAGTACCAGTGCAGCAGTCTTTCCAACCACGCTGTTCTTCTTGAATTCAGCACCGCTCGGAGCAGTATACACTCCCCCTTCGATAGTTCCGATAGCCTCATCAAGATCGTCCTGCATAGCATACCTGCAGCCGGATCTCGAACCGTCCATTGGCACAGCCTTCCATGTATATTTCTGCGCCGAAGCTGCAATAGAGAGGCAGAGCAGCGCGATTAAAGCAATGTATCTGTTCATTTTATTTCTGTTTTAGCCATTTCCATAAATCCTTGAACGAGGTCTTCTTGCCGAACATCAGGATACCGATTCGGTATATCTTTGCAGAAGCCCATCCGCATGCGGCAAATGTAGCTACAAGAAGTCCTATCGACAGAGCAAGTTCCCATGCAGGTACTCCGAAAGGAATACGTGCAAGCATCACTATAGGAGATGTGAACGGAATCATCGATCCCCAGAATACTACCGCGCTGTCCGGAGCCTTGAATGCATAGAAGGCAATGAAGAATGCAATCATCAGCGGGATTGTCACAGGAAGCTGCAGCTGCTGGGTATCAGCTTCATTCTCGACGGCAGAACCTATCGCCGCGAAGAAAGACGCATAAAGCAGATATCCGAGGATGAAGTACACTACAAAGCCAATGAGAAGCTGACCGTAATTCATTGTCTTCAAGGTTGCTATGACTGCCCCCATCTCGCTTGCCGGCTGCTGGGCAACTGCAGTCGAGTCTGACGCTGTCATGGCTGTAACATCAGTAAGAGCCATATCCATTGACATTGTCTCGCCGTCTACTCCGAGTGCATCCGTCATCTGTCCCATCTGTTCTGTCTGTACCGTTGCGCTCTCCATCATCGAATCGAATCCGACAAACGATGAGATTCCGGTCACGAGTGCAATTGTAAGGACAATCCACAGGAAGAACTGTGTCATTGCCACACATGCCACACCGATGATCTTGCCGAACATCAGCTCAGTAGCCTTGACAGAGGAAACGAGCACCTCGACTACCCTGCTGGTCTTCTCCTCGATGACGCTCTGCATGACCATTCCTGAGAACATCGCGATGAACATATAGATTATCATGGCGAGAACCAGTGAGAAGATCATGTAAACCTCTGATGATGAGATGGTCTCTTCTCCGGACTCATCGATTGTGATAGTGGCTATCTGCACATTTGACTCGACTTCCGACATGATCTCCTTAAGGTTTTCTACCTCATATAGTGAAAGTCTGTAATCCTCTATTGCATCATCCACTCTATCAGCTATAGCTCCTTTAAGGTCCACACTTATAGGCTTGGAAGCATATGCTGTCACTGCAACGTTTCTTGTAGCCGTATCAAGCGGAGAGACTGCAAGGATTGCATCCAGTTCCAGATCGCCGATCTGTGTCTTCAGACTGTCGACATCATATCCGGTATAGTCGATGAAATCCACGACTTCCGAATCCTGAACCCTTGACATGACTATTCCGGACTCATCCACGACCGCAACCTTCTTTCCCTTATCCTCAGTCATATTCATGATGATGGCAGGAAGGACACAGATTGCAGCGAAGAAGATCGGTCCGAGGAAAGTGATGAGAAGGAATGATTTCTTCTTCACGCGAGTCATGTACTCACGTCCGATGATTGTCTTTATATTCTTAAGTTTCATAGCTTACTCCTCCCCTGTTACAAGTTTGATGAATATATCGTTCATTCTAGGCACGAGCTCCTTGAATGAATTCACTGCAAGATCCTGAGCCAGAAGTTCCTTCAGGACATCATTGGTATCTTTACCCTCTTCGATCGCAAGGACTGCAGTATGACGTGAAGTCTCATTCACATCTGAAAGCACCTTGAACACTCCCGGTACCGGCTCTACTGTCTTTGATGATGTATAGATGAACTCCACATTGTTGTTTCCATATCTGCGGCGGATCTCATCCACGCCTCCGGTAACGACCACATGAGACTTGTTGAAAAGAGCGATATTATCGCAGAGTTCCTCGACAGATTCCATATTGTGGGTAGAGAGGATGATGGTAGCGCCTTCATCCTTCAGGCGGAGGATCTCCTCACGGATCACCTGGGCGTTCACAGGGTCAAAACCTGAGAAAGGCTCATCGAGAATCAGGAGCGAGGGCTTATGAACTACAGTCGTGATGAACTGTACCTTCTGGGCCATACCCTTGGACAGTTCCTCAACCTTCTTGTCCCACCAGCTTTCTATATCAAATCTTCTGAACCACTTCTTCAGTTCCGTTACGGCATCCTTGCGGCTCATACCCTTGAGCTGGGCAAAGTAAAGAGCCTGATCGCCGACTGTCATCTTACGGTAAAGTCCGCGTTCCTCAGGCAGATAACCGATCTTCTCGACATCCTCCTGAGTGATAGGCTTTCCGTTGAAAAGAACAGTTCCGCCAGTAGGTATTGTAATGCGGTTGATGATTCTGATCAGAGTGGTCTTTCCGGCACCGTTCGGGCCTAGAAGACCGAAAATCTTTCCTTGAGGGATTTCCAGCGTCACATTGTCCAGAGCTATCTTCTCACCAAAGCTCTTGCTGACTCCCTTACATTCAATAATTCCCATATTTCGTTCTTTTATAGATTCAAAAGTTTAGCTGTGAGTTCTACCATAAGCTGAGCATCTGTAGCTTCTCCTACATCCCCTCCCTTTCCCTTGTAGTCATACTCCTTAAGGAGTGCGATCGCCGCCATGCATTTCTTTACAGGATAGTTCCTGACTGCATTATCATATTCCTGAAAGAAAAACGGTGCCACTCCAAGAACCTTAGCCTTCTGGTCGTTTGCCGGACGAGGATTTGCCTGCAGCAGAGCCCCATATTTCAATATCCTGTAGAAATGCGTAAACAGTGCACTGACAGCCATCGGCATTGCAAATTTGGCAGCAGAACCGATGTATGATGCTATCCTCAGAGCCTTCGCGGAATTCTTAGCCGAAAGCTCCTTGGTAAGCTCGAATATGCTGAACTGACGGCTGATGCCGACATTCTTTTCAATATCGGAAGCCGAGACCTGGGTCGTACCCTCAGGAAGGTTCTTCAGCATCTTGTCTGTCTCGATGGCAATCTTGCTCAGATCCGTACCGGCATACTCTGCAAGCAAGGCAGCTGCATCGGGAGCAATCTGAAGACCACGTGTCTGGTAGTACATCGATATCCAACGCGGCATCTCATAATCGCGCAGTGCAGGAGAATCTACAACGACTCCCATCTTCGATACCGTCTTGTAGAATGATTTCCTCTTGTCGGCAGATGCACCATGCATGGCAATCACCAGCACAGTCGACTCCAACGGGTTCTGACAATATATGGCAAGGTCCTCGATACCCTTCATCATCTGAGCTTCCTTCACCACGACAAGCTGCCTCTCGGCAAACATCGGATATCTTCTGGCAGCAGTGATGACTGCATCAGCATTCACATCCGCTCCGTAGCATACGGTCTGGTTGAAATCTCTCTCACTCTCGTCCAGACAGTGCTCAAGTATCGCATCGCACACCATATCAACATAATACGGCTCATCTCCCATCAGAAGATAAACCGGCTTGAAGACACCGTTACGGGCGTCCTTCACAATCTCTCTGCACAGAGAATCCGTATCTTGAAATCCTTTTGCCATAATCACACAAAGATAAGAAACTGTTTTGATATTTTATGCGCGTAAACGGTATTTTTATCAAAGATAAAAGGGAGGCCGACCGGCACAAGAAAGCGTCTAAAGTCACAGTCACTGAACATGGACACACAACTCCCTGAGCACCAACAACATGACTAGCAACACGGTGGGTCAAAATGACCCACCGTGTTGCTAGTCATAACATTGATTATCTGATAGTTACATGTCCATAAGGGAATGCAGGAGATGCAGAAGGAGGACGAGGAAAGGGGAAAATAAAAAAAAAGCAGCGTCGATGACGCTGCTTTGTGTGTATGTTATTCCGCTCTCTTTTCTTTGACTTTTACGAGTTTCTCCTTCAGAATGTCTGCGCAGTCCACTACTGCATCTTCGAAGGTCTTGGCATTCTTCTCGACAACGAGAGTGTTGCCCGGAATGCTTACCTGCACCTTCACATTCTTGTTTTCATGGTCTGGAAGCAATGACAGCGCTACATCAACAGCTGTAACAGCGTCATAAAATTTCTCGATTCTTGAGAATTTCTTTTCTACGAAGTCCAACAGTTTCTGATCTGCATTGAACTTGATCGACTGCACTCTAATCTCCATTTTTACCTCCGTTTTTAGCCCTTGGGTGGGCATGTTCATAAATATTCTTCAGTCGGGCAAAGTTGCTGTGGGTATAGACCTGAGTCGTAGCCAGAGAGGCATGTCCCAGAAGTTCCTTTATGGAATTCAGGTCAGCCCCGTCATTCATAAGGTCCGTCGCCAGGGAATGTCTCAGTACATGCGGGGACTTGCGTCCCGTGATCTCCTTCACTCCTCCAAGTTCGGACTTTACGGCTCTGTCGACATACGCAGGATACAGTCTGCGTCCGGTGTATGTGACGAGCAACGGCTCTTTCAAAGACCTCTCCCCTCCCATCAGTGCCTCAACTGCTTTCAAATATAATAAAATTTCTTCACATAATGATGCCACAAGCGGAATTTCTCGCATTTTATTGCCTTTTCCTACCACTTTCACAATTTTACGTCCAAAATCGATACTTCCCACGTTAAGTGATATCAATTCGGAACGACGCAATCCGGTAGAATATAGAAACGATATCACGAGCCTGCGCAGACGCTTTTCAAACATATCCTTTGCTGTCTTCAAAGGAGCAGAAACATATGCATCCAGGGCATCTTCCGAAGCATGGTACTCAGTATCGGAAAGGTACTGCTGCATGGCTTCCGGACGATAGAACTGTGGGAGGCGCTTCTCCACCTTCGGCTTAGGTACCAGCCTTACAGGATTGGAGGTCAACAGACCTTCCTTGACCAGATACCGGCAGAACCCGCTCAGCGCAGACATATGCAGGCGGACAGACTTCGGACTCATCTTTTCCTTGTCCATAAGATGCACCTCATACGATCTTATCTCCGAACGATTCATAGCCTCAACTATCTGACTATCAGATATATCCTCAGTAGAAAATGTCACAAGCAGGAACTTGGTCAGAACATCCCCATAAGCCTGAACCGTCCTAGGGGAATATCTGCGGATATCCCTGACATAAGAAATATATCTGCTGATTATGCTCATTTTACGGGGAACATGCCTATCTCGGCAGCCCGCGCACGCATGAACGCATCCGCGGCCTCAAAGGTATTCTCTATCTCTCCGTCAAGGATTGCATTCTTGACCTGCTCCTTGAGCTGGCCGATGGTGTTGCACGGCTCGATGCCGAAAAGATCCATGACATAGTCTCCAGTGATAGGATTCTTGAAATTACGGATGGCATCCTTGGCCTCGACCTCTGCGAGCTTGGTCTTCACCAACTCGAAATTGGCATGAAGACGGGCCACCTTGCGCGGGTTCTTCGAAGTGATGTCTGCATGGCAGAGCAGCATCAGATCATCGATATCATTGCCGGCATCAAAAAGCAGCCGGCGCACTGCCGAATCCGTAACCTCTTCAGTAACAAGGGCAATAGGCCTCAAGTGCAGATTCACCAGTTTCTGGACATACTTCATCTTCTCGTTCAGAGGCATCTTCAGTCCCTGGAAGATCTTCGGGATCCACCTTGCTCCGACCACCTCATGTCCATGGAAGGTCCATCCCAGAGCCGGATCATACCTCTTGGTAGAAGGTTTGGCGATATCATGAAGAAGAGCAGCCCATCGCAGCCATACATTCGGCTCCGTGCGCACCTTCTCCACCTCCACTCCGTCCTCGAATACAAAATCCTTCAGACGGCCCTCGGCAATCGCCTCAATCTCCAGTGCAGCGACATTGTCCAGCACCTCCAGAGTATGTGAAAAATTCTCCTTATGTCCCTTTCCCTCAACGGTTTCCACACCTTTCAATTTTGAAAGCTGCGGCAATATCCAGTCAAGGAGGCCGGTCTCATCCAGAAGTCTGAATCCGATGGAAGGCTTAGGCGTCACGAGTATCTTGTTAAGTTCCTCTACGATACGTTCCTTGGAAAGGATCTCCATCCTCTGACTGTTCCTGCGGATTGAATCCAAAGACTCCGGAACTATCGTGAAAGTCTGCTCGGGAGTGGTCAGCTTTGTAGCAAATCGGATGGCACGCACCATTCTGAGAGGGTCGTCACTGTATGTGGTATCAGGGTCAAGAGGTGTGCGGATAATACCCGCAGCAAGATCCCTGATGCCGCCGAAAGGATCTACAAGCGCCCCGAAATCCTCCTTCTGGAGGCTGAATGCCATCGCATTGATGGTGAAGTCCCTCCTGAGCTGATCGTCCTCAAGGGTTCCGTCCTCTACTATAGGCTTGCGTGAATCCCTGCGGTATGATTCCTTTCGTGCTCCCACGAACTCCACTTCGATCCCCTTGAAACGAAGCATCGCTGTTCCGAAATTCTTGAAGACAGACACATGGCTGCGTACCTTGGTACCCACCGCCTCAGCCAGTTCTATACCGCTGCCCTCGACCACGATATCGATATCCTTGCTTTCCCTTCCGAGAAAGCAATCACGGACATAACCGCCTATAACAAAGGCACGTACGCCTTTCTCGGCGGCCACTTCCGACACGATGCCGAACACCTCATGATCCAAAAAGCCCTGTGTTATCGTTGCTGACATATATCGTTGTATTTTGGCACCTTGTCAATGAACCTGCATGTTTCTCCGTCCTTACGGCAGATGCAGGTCCTGGTACCGTTCGTAATGATCATATATCTGACATTCAGGACCATATTGTAACGGATTGCCTGATCGAGGACTTCCTGAGTCAGCTCCACCTCCGGTCTCTTGCATTCCACGACCATGAGCGGCCGCGCCTGACGGTCATAGACCAGAATATCCGCCCGGAACTGCTTCTGTCCCAGCTTGATACCAGCCTCACTCATCATCATATGCATCGGCACTTCCATGTTCTGATGAAGCACACCTATGAACCACTGGCGCACCTGCTCCTCAGGAGTAAGCGCAACCTCCCGTTTCCTGAGAGGATCCCATATGGTCTGCCTGTCTGTCATATATCCTGCAAAGATAATCAAAATTATTAGTACTTTTGCAGCGAAAACCGATGACAGATGAACAGCAGAGAAATCAAACTTGTTTATGAAGACAGATGGCTGGTGGTAGTTGAAAAAACGGCAGGTCTTCTCTCCATGTCGACAGGACGTGGACATGAAAAGGAAACGACAGCATACTCTATCCTGAAAGAACACTTCGGAGAACTGTTCATCGTCCACAGACTTGACAGGGACACATCCGGGCTCATCGTCTTCGCCAAGGACCATGACACCAAGCTCTCGCTCCAGGAAAACTGGTATGAAGCCGTGCTTGAAAGGAAGTACACCGCAATTCTCGAGGGCCATATCGACGACGAGGAAGGCTGGATTGAGACATGGGTATATGAACATCCGAAGTCAATGAAAGTCCATTGCTATCCGCTCAGACGAGGCGACAACCCTGAAAAACCGCCACAGAAGGACTGGCACTATGCCTCAACCCACTGCCGCAGGATAAAGCAGGGAACAATCGATGGCGAGCCCTACACTGAAGTCGAATTCGAACTTGAGACCGGACGCAAGAACCAGATACGCGTCCACTCGCAATGGATCGGCCACCCTATCGCAGGAGACCGCAAATACGGTGCAGCGACAAACCCTGTCGGAAGACTGGCGCTTCATGCCCACACCCTTACCTTCATCCATCCTTGGACAGGCAAGACAATGAAGTTCACCTCAAAGTTGCCGCGCCCTTTTACTCGCCTGAAATGATCTTCAGTTCCTTTTCAGATGTCATCGACCATGACATCTGCGGAGGTACAGTCTGAACGATGTCACCTGAAAGCATGTCGACAATCCTGGAGGTCATCGCGTCGACAAAACCATCTCCATGCACAGCGGTATTGGCCTCACCTATGATTTCCGGAATGCCGCCCACCCTGGAACCGACCACATTCGCACCGCACCTGAGAGCCTCAAGGCAGACCAGAGGCAGACCTTCATTGAAGCTTGGAAGCACCAGAACATCAATGCAGTTCATCACAGCCGGCATATCTTCAGCAGGAACATTTCCCAGAAAACTCACATTCGTAAGCCCTGCAGAATACATATCTGACTTTACTGCAGACCTGAGTTTTCCGTCTCCTACAACCCAGAACTTCAGCTGTCCGTCATAACGGGAAGCCGTTTCCTTAAATAGTTGCGCCAGCACCCTGACATTCTTTACAGCAGAAAGATTTCCGACAAAAGCAACCACCTTCACCCCATCATCTATCTTATTCAGCGTACGAAGCTCCTTTCTATCATCCTCATCAAACCTCACGAAATCTTCGGAAACCCCATTGTACAGAACTTCACGGCGGACATCCGCACCATCTGTCAACCAGTCGGAAGCTCTCAGCAGCGCCTCGCTGACAAAGAAATTGCATTTCGCTCCCATCATGATTCTGCGGGTCTCCTTCGCCTGATAAGGATTCCTTACGGGATGAGAGTGCACATCCGATCCATGCCATGTTACAAAATACGGCATACCGTAGATCCTGGAAGCCTCAGCTGCAATCATACCTCCGGTATAGGAATGCGCAGCTATTACATCATATCCCTGCAGAGAGCCTGCTGCGCGTTTCACAAAGTTCCTGAAGAAAAGAGGCCGGCAATGCATCCTGTCAAAGAGAATATTGTCGATAATCGAGAACCTGTACCACAGGAGCCTGTATGTAATACCATCCACCTGCACGCTATCGGCAGAAGGAGTCTTCGGAGTATGGCGGACTGAACGTGTGAACGCGTTGTCCCGGCCATGGACACAATAAGCATCGACCCAGCATTCTCCGATGCCTATCAGGCCCTTGACACGGCTATGGACAGCATTGAAAAGCCCTTTTCTGTCAAAAGGACTGCTCTCGAATATGACAGCTACACGGATCATTTCTTTTTGAAAAGATTATTCATCCAAGATGTGAATCTATAGAATTTTATCGTGAATGACGGCTTGCCTATCTTATAAAGAAGTATGTTGACAATCTGTCCGAAACGGAGAGAGAACACTCCCAGGGACTTATCCTGATCCATCATGCCGTATACCCAGCCGACATACTCCTCAGTCATCATCTCCGAACGACGGGTAGCAAACAGATTAAGGATACGGCACAGGTAACGTCCTACCACATCATTATGGTACAGCATACCGACCTTATCCACTGAAGGGCAACGGGCAACCAATTCGGCCAATACTGATGAATACATCGGAAGGAAGCGTCTCAACTGCTTCAGATGGTTGTCTGATGTGATATCGCTTCCGAGAGAACCGGCATGGATATAATAGGAATATACCGGCGACGATACCGTAAGAGCAGATGTCGATCTGGCAAGCATTTCAAACACAAAAAGCTTGTCTTCAGCATAGCTGAGATCCTCACAGAAACGCAATTTCCCTATCGCCTTTCTCCTGAACAGCTTGGCCCATGGAGCATCCAGCATCTCACAGTTCTTACGGATATTGTCATTGAAGAACTTAGGATAGTCTCCGCCCTTGTATGAAAGCGTCATATCCGGACGCACATCCTTTGACGGTATTCCTTCGATGAAGACGCCATATCCTCCCACCACTATATCTTCGCCTGCAACGCTGTTGAAAAGGTCCTCAAGAGCATAAGGCATCAGCGCATCATCGGCATCAAGGAACATAATGTATTCACCCTGAGCCAGATTGAGACCGGCATTTCTTGCAGCACTTACTCCGGAATTCTTCTGGTGCAGCGTGATGAAACGGGCATCTGTCCCGGAATATCTGTCACAGATCAACGGCGACGCATCGGTACTTCCGTCATCGATCAGAATGACCTCAAACGAATGAAACTCCTGATCCAGGACACTATGGATACAACGGTCCAGATATTCCTCCGCATTGTATACCGGTATTATTATGCTAACCTTGACTTTATCCATGACATTTTCATTTATCCTGCCCGTTGGCAGGGTTCAAATTTACAAGTTTTTCGCAAGAAAAGCGAATGAACGCTCCTTCATTTCAGAAATTCGGGCATCCACAGTCTCCCAGTCAGGATGCGAGAGGAAATATTCCCCGTCATCCTCCGGATCTATTCCATGCACCAGTCTCATATCAAGGCCGGCCATCTCCAGAAGCGAACGCAGTCTGGCCATTCCTCTTCCAGGATTCCCCAACGCTATGAAAGGCTTATGCATCAGAACAGAAAGCACGCAGCCATGAAATGAATCCGTAACTATGAAATCCGCATCAGCGAATCCCGCAAGCCACCTTTCCACCGGAGGCACCACCCTCTCCTGAAGCGGAACCGACTTATCATATGGGCATACCGACATATCGCATACATCCTTACCTGACACCCTCGACATAAACTCAACTATGGAATTCTTATGAGCATCATTATCAAGGATATACGTCATTATCTTCCCGGCAGCAGGATGGTCAGCCGACTTTGAAGCAATATTTCTGTAAACATCAGAAGACAGAAGCATCACCGGATCCAGAACATGCACGGCATCCTCGTAGTCAAACCACTCGCTGCACATCTGCACGCCCTTGTCCTCACGTACAGAAACCCCGTCAAAGCTCTTCAGCAAAGCAGAGCACTCCTCAAGCTGCGCATATTCATACTCAAGCTGCTCGGTTCCGAACGACGCAGCATATGCGACTCTCTTCACATCCCATCCCTTTGCAAAGGCAAGGAAGGCATTCTCCACCTTCGGAAAATACCGAGGTCTCCAGACCTGATCGCTTCCTACAACGAAAGCATCAAATTCGCCCTTACGGATATCTGAGAAGGACTTTATGACCCTGGGGCGTATATATTCATCCACGAACTGCGAGGTAAAGGCTCCGACTACGGGCAGTTCCTTTTTATACCTGCGTTCCCTGAAGACTTCAGGTCCTGCCGAGCCCTTGACAATGCGCTTGATCATCCTTCCCGCATATACCAGAGGAGCCTTCAGCCCGCGCGGGGCCGGCATTTTCTCCGCAATGTCGAGCACCACTGCATCATGGCCCTGCGACTCGAGAACAGTCTTGAGCGCATATGCCTGAAGCAGGCCGCCATAGTTTGTATGAAGCGGCAATGTTATTATTCCTATCCTCATTTCGTCAATTTCCTTTTCATCCGTGATGCAGCTGCCCTGAACTGCCTGCAGATACGTTTCAGGAACGATGGCTTCACCACGTAGCCTGACATATACCTCGGCAGATCGGTGGATGAATGTACTCCTTTGAAGAATTCATCGCGATTCTGAGGCCTCTGCACAGACGCAGCGAATCCTCCGTTATCCTTTACAGCCAAAGCCTCATCGATTTTAATCATGCATTCCTGAGGCAGACGTCCGATCATAACACGACCTTTCTCCGTATTCACAAGAACACCCGAAACTCCCCTGTCATCATTGAAACCGGGTGCAGATTCCTGCACGCTCCAAAGATCAGACAGCGTCAGATCGCTGGCACTTCGGCCTCCCCTTGCAGGGCAATTGTAGCATGAAGGACGCAAGGTCATGTCCAGCATGAACAGGGACAGATACGGATCTTTTTCCCTACCTATGAAATGCTGTACACCATCGTCATACGTTATCATCATGCCATATTGTCTCCAGCCGCGGAACTTGTCCCTGAACCTGATGTCTCTGATACTTTTTCCAGACTGCTGCTCCAATGCCTTCACATATTTCATCCAAAGACCGGGACTTGGCACTCCATGGCATGCACAGTCGGCAGTCAGCAATCCCTCAGGAGATCCACCCAGATATTTATGCAATCCTGCCACCTGGCATGGCGTTCCTGTAAACAGGACCATCCTACCCTCTTCCAGACGGGCCTTCACTTCCTCGAATGTGGAGTACAGATCGCTCTGGACATACTTGGATCCGCGCATCCTATCCACACCAGCCATATCCTCGGCTTCGACATGGCCGACATTCATATTTTCCTCTACAACTGCGCCGAATACAACGCCTCCATCTCCGATGATGCTTTCAGCAACAGCAGGAAAAACTCCGCCGGAAGATGACCGCTGCAGATTTTTCTCAATGCGTACCGCATAGGCCTCCTTCGGTTCCGACTGCTCCAAAGGATTGAGGACAGGGCATACAGCTTCGCACTTTCCGCATCCGATGCACATGTCGGGATTCGCTACGGGATAATCGAATCCCTCGCGGTCGCGACGCATCACTATGCACTGCGCGGGACACGCAGTGACGCAGGCCGTACAGCCGCAGCAGAGAGTCTTGTCCGAAATCCGTATCATCGTTTTACAAAATATCCTTTAACCATCTTCCTCTCATCTCCTGTCAACCCGACAAGATATACCATCAGGGCCGCCCACACTACACATACAGCAACGCTCATAGCCATCCCGGCAAATCCCTCAGGCTTTATGAGTTCCATTGCGCATGGAACAGACACTGCAGCGGGCACAAGCAGGAAGAGAGACTTCAGATATACATTGGTGATGAATCTGCCTATAGGGAAACCTGTCGCACGTCCCAACATCAGCAGACGCGTAAACAGGCATATCTGGGATATCACAATCGCCACAATCACAGTCACTTCCGGGACAGCTCCCATCTTGAGGCACAGATATGAAACCGGGATATTCAGTAGCTGAAGTCCTCCGACGGCAAGCTGATAGTTTCTGATCCGGCCTGTCGCAAGCATGGCTGTTATCATCGGATTGGACATGGACTCGCTGAGGGCAAAAATCAGGAACAGCTGGACAAAAAGCACCGTATGGGCAGGTACCTCCTTCAGCCACAATCCGAGGATATATTCAGTATTCAGAAGTATCGGGAGGGCAAGAATGAAAAGCAGATAGAAGGACATTCTGGATGACTTCCTCACAAGACTGAACATATAATCCTTCTCCCCTGCCGCATATGACTTGGTGATCTGCGGATTTACAGCAGTCATGAAATTGGTGACAAAACCCTGGACTGCACCATTGAGCTGTACGGCGATTCCGCGGGCAGCATTGACAGCCGGACCTGTGAACAGGTTCACGAGGATATTTCCTCCCTGATCCCTGAGGACTCCAGATGCCACGCCGATGAAATTCCAGCCTGCAAAAGAGAACATTTCCTTGACCAGCGGCCGGTCGAAGACCGGGCGATAGCGGCATTCCTCAAAATGTGTCCGGCAGTAAATTCCATAAGCCAGCCGCACGATCAGCACTACACCGGCCATCATGGCTGCATAGGAAACCAGTCTGTCATATGGAGAATGCACGATCGCCAGCGCAACTCCGAGACGGAGCAGTCCGTCAAGAATGCCTATACCGGCATATGCGGACATACGCTCATGTGCAGTGATCGATGCCATCTGAGGCACGCTCATAAGATTTATCACAAAAGCCAGAAGAGAGAAATGCAGTACCCACCTGGCAGCGGGGATTCTTGCAGTCTCTATAGTCATCTTGTTGTCGATGAACCACAATCCTACCGGCTCCGCGATTATTACGACTATCAGTGCAAGGATGAGCTGTATGTTCACGGCTGTTGAATACACCTTGTTCAGTTGAGCCCCCTCACCCTTGCCCATCTCGAAAGTGATGAAGCGGGAAACTGCAGAATTCAGCGCTCCGGAAAGGATGGTGAACATAGCCACGACTCCTCCCACCACGTTATAGATTCCGAAATCATTCTCACCCAAAGCCTCGAGCACAACCCTTGAAGCGTACAGCCCCACAAGCAGCAGCACGAACATCCTGACATACAGCATCAGGGTGTTCCGAGCGATACGCTTTCCTCTATGATTGTTTGAATCCATAAATCTAACAAATGTATGAATTATCTGGCTTATATCAAAGTTTTGAAGGATTCTTCAAGTTTCATTTGCTTATCTCGACAAATGTTCTTAAATTAGTGCTCTGAATGAAATTTTGATCACTTAAACACTAACAGCTATGGTAAGATATTGTGTAATGTGGAAGTTCAAGCCATCAGATGGCAAGACTTCGAAGGAACTCGCTGAAGATGTCAAGGAACAATATGAGTCCCTCATGGGACTTATTCCAGGCCTCAAGAGCATTGAAGTTGGCGTAAACAGAAATGAAGGCAAGACTTCATACGACGCTGTGATGATGGCAGATTTCGACACCTGGGAAGACCTTGCAGCTTACAAGGCAGACACTATGAGGGGCAACGTAATACAATATGTAAAGACTATCGCAGAAGTACGCGCAAAAGTCGAGTACGAAAGATAGAAAAAATCAAGTCTCCGGTTTTCCGGAGACTTTTTTTATGCTGCTATTTCTGGAATCAGACAGCCAGACCATTGATAAGGATCTGCTTTATGTGCTCACGACGGGCATCCAGATACGATTTACGGGCATTAGAATCACACTCTGACAACGCAAAGCCCTTAGGCGCAATGATGAATGACGACAGGGTCAGTGACATTATATCCAGAAGGAAATCTATCGGTTCGATTGGTCGGATTGTTCCTTTCTGAATCTCTTCTTCAACCATCTTCTCAAATCTCTTGAAGGCCCTGCTGCGGCTCTCGTTGCGGAGGAACCTTGTCCTGAACATCTCCCACCGCGACGGATTCATTACAAGTTCATTCACAATGAACGGTGCAAGGCGCTCGTCAAGTTCCAGGATACCGAAATAGAAGTCTATGATGTTGGATATTCTCTGCAGGAAGTCGACATCCTCGTCAAGCGGTGCATCAAGATACTCCACAACCTGTTCCATCCTGGGTGCGAACACATCCCAGAACAGTTTTTCCTTGGTCCTGTAGTAATAGTGGATAAGTGCCTGATTACAACCTACTACCTTAGCTATTTCAGTTGTAGAGGTACCGTTGAAGCCCTTTTCGAGGAAAAGGCGCTCGGCTACCCAGAGAATGCGCTTTTCAATGTTTAGATTTCTGTCCATTGTCATAGTTCGAATAGACAGCAAATTTAATCATTCTTTACTGAAAACAAAAGTCACTTTTCATTCTCCTCTCCTTCGCTCCTCCTGTCGAGCCAGAGCCACAGCCTCCACATCAGCCATCCCCATGCAAAGAACAGTACCACATGCACCCATACAGGTGTTTTTGCAGTAAAGACATTGTCTGGAGGAAGATGCTTTTCAAATCCAGGTATGTCTATATAATAATAGGCTCCCCCGCCGAAGTCATAGCCTTCGACAAGGCCCCATTGCTTTATCATGATAAAGCCTGCCAGAAGAATGATAGCCACCGCCATGGTGACGGTGACTATCCTATAGATTATCTTCCTGGTATCCTTCATTACCGGACGGTTTCTACAGGCTGCTCAACAGTTGTTTCTGCAGGCTTGGCCGCAGCCTCCTCGGCTGCTTCAAGATCCATTGCCTCTTCCGGCTGCTCGACAGGAGCAGCAGCTTCCTTCTTTGCATTGATCCTTGCTTCCTTATCTGCGAATGTCTTGATATCCGGAACAGGGAAAAGCACTCCTGAAAGGAGCAGCCATACGACAGCGAATGTAAGTATGATATTGAATGTCTGTCCTACGATATAAAGCCAGAGGACCTTTCCACCCTGCATGCTCTTGGCTATTTCCTTGAAATTGGTATCGAGGCCGATCGAAGTGAATGCAAGAACAAACGCCCAATCCTTGTACTGGCCGAGCACCTTGTTTATGGCACCGGTAGCCTCTGCACCAAATGCTGGGACAAAGATGACAGATGCGACTATTGATGCGCCCATGAATCCAAGGATGAATTTAGGGAAACGAGTCCATATTTCGCTTGCACCGACTTCAGACTTTCCTGTCTTGTCAACCTTTCTGGCAAAGAAGATTGCAACGAAGAATGCGATGAATCCGATAAGCAGGTTCTGGATCATCTTGACCAAAGATGCCACCTGCTCGGCTTCAGGGCCGAGAGCATTACCGGCAAGGACTACAGCTCCTGTTGAATCTACTGTACCTCCGATGAGCGCACCACCCATGATATGACCCATTCCGGTCCACTTGATGATCATAGGTTCGAAGACCATCATGATGATCGTAAAGATGATAGAGATGGAGATTGCTACCGACAGGTCCTCCTTCTTAGCACCGGAAGCGGCTCCTGTCGCAATAGCCGCAGAGGTTCCGCAAACTGATGTGGCAGAAGCGACGGTGATGAGCAGCGGCTTGTTCTTGATCTTGAGAATTCTGTTTCCGAACCACCACATGAACAGAATCACTATCGGCGTCACGCCCCAAGCGATACCCAATCCGTAAAGTCCGAACTTGGCGATATTGGAGAAAAGTATTGAAAATCCGAAGATTACAAGTCCGGTCTTGATATAGAATTCTGTGCGGATCGCAGGTTTGAGCCATTTTGGAACGCCGACAGTATTGGCTATCAGAAGGCCTATCAGGAGAGCCCAGAATGCCCATTCGAGATAACGCTTGAGAGTAAATTCAGCACTGACCATACGCACGACGAAAGCAATCACGAACAGCATGATGAATGCCGGGATGAACTTACGCAGTTTTTCTCCCTGAAGTTTCACACCAGCTCCGAAAAGCACAGCAAGGGTAAGGAATGTGGTCAGGAATTTCTTCCAGAACAGCCAGTCTGTCAACTGCTCTGCCAAAGGGACTACCTTTGCGGCATCCTTCGCAGAAAGGGTTTCACCTACAGTCCATTGACTGAATTTTAAAGTAGAAAAATCAAACCATCCGGTAAGGACAGCTACGGCACCGAGTGCAATCACGATGACTCCGATCCACACTGACAACCAGTCTTCAGTACGGAGCAGATTGGATATCTTACTCTGTTTCATATATTTAGGTTTTAGTTTAGCTATTTAATAGGTTATTAAACAACATACAAAGTAAGCTATTCCTAATATAAAAAACAAGTCATCAGCAGGAAATTCTGCCGATGACCTTATTTCTGTTGTCGGTTTTCTTTATCGGGAATCTTGTCTTTTTACCGATTATTCCACTGTCATTTCAAGCGACAACTATTACATTGTCATTTCAAGCGACAACTATTACACTGTCATTTCGAGCGAGCGGAGCGAGTCGAGAAATCTATGCCTTATACTTGGCAGTATGCTCAGCAATCAGCTCCGCATCATCGAAATAGTCGATCTTCATGGCCTTGCGCACATCCGCGAGTGTCTTTGCGGCCTCTGCACGGGCCACCTCCGAGCCCTTGCGAAGGATTTCATATACCTGAGGGATGTTCTGCTCGTAATGCGCTCTTCTCTCACGCATAGGCTGAAGGAACTCCTCCATGATATTGAAGAGGAACTTCTTGCATGTTCCGTCACCAAGGCCTCCGCGGCGGTAATGGTCCTTCATCTCCTCAAGATTTGCATATTCTGGAAGATATTTCGCGAAATGTTCGTCTGTGCTGAATGCGTCGAGATATGTGAAGACAACGTTGCCCTCGATGTGACCAGGGTCGGTGATCTGAAGATGCTCAGGGTCAGTGTACATGCTGTTGACCTTCTTCTTGATCTCCTTCGATGTATCCGAAAGATAGATGCAGTTGCCAAGTGACTTGCTCATCTTGGCCTTTCCGTCAGTGCCTGGAAGACGGCAGCATGTAGCATTCTCAGGAAGCATCATCTCCGGAGTGACGAGGGTCTCGCCATAGACGGTATTGAACTTGTGTACGATCTCGCGTGTCTGCTCGATCATAGGAGCCTGGTCCACGCCTACAGGAACTGTAGTTGCACGGAACGCCGTGATGTCCGAAGCCTGACTGATAGGATAGGTGAAGAATCCTACAGGAATACCCTTCTTGTTCTGGTTCTCATCATCCTCGCAATCCGAGAAGCCTCTCAGCTGTACCTCCTGCTTTACGGTAGGATTGCGCTGAAGACGCTGTACAGTAACTAGGTTCATATAATAGAAAGCGAGCTCGCAAAGTTCAGGAACCTGCGACTGGATAAATATCGTAACCTTCTCAGGATCAAGGCCTGCAGAAAGGTAATCCAATGCGACTTCTATGATGTTCTGACGGATCTTTTCTGGATTATCAGCGTTGTCGGTAAGGGCCTGTGCGTCTGCAATCATGATGAAGATCTTCTCATATTCTCCTGAATTCTGGAGTTCTACTCTTCTTTTAAGCGATCCGACATAGTGTCCGAGGTGGAGTTTTCCGGTCGGACGGTCTCCGGTAAGTATGATCTTTCCCATTATTTTCTGCTTTTAAACTTACAAATATACAAATTATTGTTCATCCTGATACTGGTCTTTCGCAAGGACTATGCGATACAGATTGCAACCGATCAGGTTTCCTGCCACTATGGATGCATATACCCCGAGGATCTCAAGGGCATGGGCCTTCAGAAAGGCAACCGGAGTGCATAAATAATAGAAAGCATCGGCAACGCAGTGGGTAAATCCGCAGATGATGAAGAGAGGAACTCCGAAAAGCAGCGGAAGATACTGCTTCTTGCGTGCAAATGCCACTGAGGTCGTCATCAGGAAGCCGCAGCCGATACCGAGAAGTCCGCAGTTCAATGCACCCGTCTTGAGTCTGAGTTCAAGAATCGACCGGGCGGAAGACTGAAGGTCCATCGGCGAGACCCTTACCAGAAGTGCCATACATAGACATCCGATGATGTTTCCAAGAAGAATAAGGAACAGCTGTCCTACTTCATTCTTCTTTATGAAGCCTGCTGTACCGGTATAGAGTTTCAGCTTATAGCCCACGACTGCAAGCAGTCCGAGGGAGAAGAGCACTGCACCGACAAGGCTTCCATACTTGTCTGCCTGGACACCTGCTGCCAGAAAACCGAATCCCGCAGTTCCGATGCAGATTCCGGCGAATATTGATGAACGTAACAGTTTGATCATAGGGTTATTCATATGGTTATTTCCAAAGACCGACAAAGATACATTATTTTCCGCAATTCTGAATCATCGCATCTGCCTTGATGTCTATTACCGTGAGCACATCGGACGCAACGGCAAACCTAACATTATAACCGGCAAACGAAAGTCCATATTCTCTTTCCGGATCATCGTGATAGGATGGGCGCGGATCAAGACTGAGAGTTTCTACCAAAGCTGCCAGCACCTCGTCCGATGTTATCATCTCTGTAAATTCCTTGCTTATCTTCACCTTGAGCTTCCGCTCCGAAAGTTCATCCACATAGCCGCATTCGGCCTCTGGATGTGAATCAGCATATTTAATATAAGGTTTTATGTCATAGATCGGTGTCCCGTCCATAAGGTCTGCTCCTCTTACATTGATCACGGGACCATATGGAGTCGAAACTTCCACACTCTCGAGGATGACGCTTGAAAGGCCGAGAGGATTGGGGCGGAATGGGGATCTGGTAGCGAATACGCCCATATGGCTGTTTCCACCAAGACGAGGAGGCCTGACTGTCGGCTGCCACTGACCGTTTTCTCCTGCTCCGCGTCGATTAGCGGAGAATTCCCATATAAGCCAGATATGCGTGAATCCTTCAAGGCCACGCAAGGCATCTGCGTTTCTGTATTCCGGTTCGAAAATGATCTTTCCCCTCAGGCTGGATGCAAGTCCGCTTTGTCGCGGCACTCCGAACTTTTCGGGAAAATCTGTCCTGATATGGGCAATAGGTCTAATTTCCATGTTTATGACAATGCATTTGAGCAATATGGACTCGAAAATTAGTAAAAAGGACTGATTTTTTCAACTTTTCAGAGCATAATGCATTATTTCTCTACGGAAATGCAACAAAAACAGAAGGAGGTGCATCTATATCGCGGTTTAAAACAATGGTCGGCCAGAAGGTATGAGTTTTGCCTTCAAGCCACACAGACAGTTAGTAGTACTTAAAATATTGGAAATGAAGAAAACACTTTTTATTCTGACTGTTGCACTTGCTGCGTTGACAGGATGTAAAAAGACAGGAACAGATCTTGACAGTGCGGATTTTACCATCAGCTCGTCTGCACATAGCATAACCTTGACAATCGACAGTCCTGTAGAAGTCCTCTGGACAACAGAAAACGGTGAGGATGCAAATGTCATCGAAGCTGTTATCGGCGAAGACGGAAAGACACTTATCTGCGAAGGTGACTGGTTCACATCAACAGTAAACCCGGAATCTCCAAAGGAAGTCACACTTTCAGTTGAAACTAACGACACAGGCAAGTCCCGTCAGGTATCCATTTCGGTTTACCATATGGGCAAAGCCGCAACAACCGTCATCACACAGAAAGCCAAATAACTATTTGCATTCTCAACTCACTATCAATCAGCAGATTACGCAAATGTCCTGCCTGGAATTCCAGGCAGGACATTTCCGTAAGCAACTAACAATGAAGGTGTTACACGGAACGCTATTTATGTAATGTTTTTCAGAAAATTATAGCTATTTTTGTAGGACTATGGCAAAGAAAATTGAAAAGACGAACGCGGCAAGGCTGCTGGACAAGGCAAAGATCGGATACAGACTGATTCCATATGAGTTTGACGAAAACGATCTGGCCGCACAACATGTTGCAGACAGTCTGGGCCAGGATATAGCCCGGGTATTCAAGACACTGGTTCTGCATGGGGACCGGACAGGTCATATCGTATGCGTGATTCCCGGTAACCTTGAAGTGGATCTGAAGGCATTGGCAAAGGTGTCAGGCAACAAGAAAGTAGAGATGATTGCCATGAAGGATCTCCTGGGAGTGACCGGTTACATCCGCGGCGGATGCTCCCCTATCGGAATGAAAAAGAAATTCCCAACCTACTTCCATTCTACAGCAACTGATTTCGATGTGATTTACGTCAGCGCCGGAGTCCGTGGACTTCAGCTGGAGATCGATCCGGCCGCTTTGATCGGTTTTGTAGATGGGACAGTGGCCCCGGTTGCGATATAACATGAAGTAACAATATTATACTATGATAAAAGGTAAGACAATATTTGCAGGAACAATGGCTGCCATTCTTACAGCGGCCGCATGCACTGGAAACAAGGAAGCCGGAGCAGAGTTTCTGACAGACCAGATCGGCGTAACGGTGACTGCCGAGGAAAACAGAGAATACTCCTACACCGACAAGCAGGCCGGATACTGGTACGGAACTACCCATATGGATCAGAAGGAGTGGTATTCGGGATGGAACGTAGCCAAGAAGCGTATTCTGGCCGACTACACCATCGGAGTTGACGGCACACCTCTCGACAGAAAAGCAGCAGCTGTGACGGTATATCCGGAAAGGCTGGAACGTATTTGGGACAACGCAAAGGAGACGTTCTGCCTTCTCGACAACCGCCCTACTATATATATAGGTATGGAGACTGATGCGGACAGCGTCTTCTGTACGTTGGACATGTCACACATCATCGCCACCTCGGTTGCCGAAGACGGTCTGTTCTTCACTCCAAGAGAAGCACCTGACAAGAAAATCATGCTCACAACAGCATCTGGAGCCGCTTTCCAGCCGATTGAAAACGGAATCAAGTCTTCAGCAGACTCAGAGGGATTCATCATGACCTTCGGTACAGAGGATGAATGCCGCGCACTCGCAGAGGAGTTCCACAGCGAAGGCAAAGCCCTTCTTGCAGCGCGCAAAGAGCGCATCAACAGCCTCATCACAGAATATAATCCTCTGGAATCCAATCTTCCTGAACTGGACAAGTCCCTTGCATGGATCACCATCACGATGGACGAGCTGATCACCTGCCAGCAGGGCAACGGAATCTATGCCGGTCTGCCTTGGTTCAACGAATACTGGGGACGTGACATGTTCATCTCGATGCCTGGAGCATGCCTTGTGACAGGTCAGTTCGACGTCGCAAAGCAGATCCTGAAGGATTTTGCTAAGCTCCAGGACACTGATCCGGAGTCAGAGACATACGGACGCATCCCTAACAGGGCCAACCTCGAAGGTATCCTCTACAACACCACTGACGGTACCCCAAGGTTCGTTATACAGGCCTATCAGCTTGCACAGTATTCCGGAGACACAGAGTTCCTCCACGAGCTCTACCCAGCCATCAAGATGAGCATCGACGCTTCAATAAAGAACTACACTGACGAGAAAGGCTATCTGACTCATGCTGATGCAGATACATGGATGGATGTAAAGCGGAACGGCATTCCGGGCTCCCCTCGCGGAAACCGCGCAAACGATATTCAGGCGCTGTGGTACGAGCAGCTTATGGCGGGCAGTCAGATTGCAAAGATACTTGGAGACGAAGGATCTGCAGAGGAATGGGCCGGACTTGCGACAATGCTGGCCAGCAATTTCGAGAGCGACTTCTGCAACAAGGAAGAGGGATACATCTATGACCATCTCAACGCAGACGGCAGCGCTGACCTCCAGTTCAGGCCTAACCAGCTTTACTGCTTCGATCTTGTCAGTGACTCTGATTTCAAGCAGAAGGTCACTCGCCGAGTATGGGAAGAACTCGTATATCCATGGGGCGTAGCCTCACTCGCACAGTGGGACAAACAGTTCCACCCTCAGCACGAAAACTGGCACTACTACCACAAGGATGACGCCTACCACAACGGCACGATATGGCTCTGGAACAATGGTGCCGCAATGCAGAGGATGATAGAGTACGGACAGGTCGAGCCTGCATGGGAGCTCTTCAAGAACATGAACCGTCAGGCGCTGCACGAAGGTGCAGTCGGCAGTCTCAGCGAGAATGCCGACGCCCATCCTCGCGAGGGCAAGGACTGGGTAAAGCGCTCAGGTACATTCCTCCAGGCATGGAGCAACGCAGAGCATCTCCGCGTATGGTACCAGCATTTCCTCGGCATCCGTCCTGACCTGCTCAATGGAGTCATAGTCATAGAGCCTAACCTACCGGCAGAGATCACAGAACTCGAAACTTCGGTCAAGATCGGAAACGGAACCCTTGACTATAAATATAAAAACGGAAAGGTAAGCGTCCTTCTCAACGGAATCGACGCCGGACTCGAGCTTGTAGAACAGAATCACGAAGATGCAGCAAAGAACTTCGAAGGCCTCCAGTTCTGCATGCCATCCCCTCTCGACAGCTACCCATGCTTCGATACCTATTATGAGACTGCTCTGACATATTGATCACTCCTGATATACATACTATGAAAAAGTTTTTATTGACATTAGCGATGCTTGCTTTATGTACAGCAGCATTTGCACAAAGACCTGACTATGATGTCAAGGCTGAGAAGTTAGCAAAGGAAACCACACAACTGGTTTTGGATATGCTCAATGGGGCTGATAAAGATGTCATCATCAAGAACTCCGAGAACCTTGGGGAAAAATTCGGTACATATTTGGAGGAACTGAATGCCAAGTCTGATGATGACTTAAAGAATTTCATAACAAAATATAACGATTACGTCCATATCCATTTTAAAAAGATTGGACTTGGAAGTGAGCTTGCAGATCAGTTTCTAAAACAACTCTACGAATCAGTCATGAATGAGTTCAAGGAATAATTATATGGCACACACGGAAAACCTTTCCATCGGAGTATTCATTGACGGTGGATATTATGCAAAGATTGATGAAGGTCTGGCTAGAAACAAGAGCGGGAAAGTCAACCTCAAGAACCTTATGAAGCTGATTCCGGAACTGGTCGGAAAGGAATACGGCATCGAAAGGAAGTATCTGCACATTACCGAGGCCCATTACTACAGGGGAAGGTTCCGTGCAAAGGATGCAGACAGACGCGACCTGCTGCTGGAAGAAAGGGAATTTGAGGACACACTGATTGAAAACGACATTCTGTTCCACTACAAGCACCTCAGAGAGGCTCCCGGCGGAGGTATCATAGAGAAGGGCATCGACACTTGGTTTGCTTTGGACACATACGAGCTGACCCTCTACCGGAAGCTTGACTACGTGGTACTGATCAGCGGAGATGCCGACCATGAGATGCTGGCCCGCAAGCTGAAGGCATTGAAGACCCAGGTGATTCTACTCACATGGGATCCTGCCAATACAGGTTCTACATCACGTTTCCTCAGCGAAGAGGTCTGCGTTCACATAGATCTGGGCAAGATGACTGTAACCAACAGGGAAATCGCTGACATGCTGATAATCAGATGACCGAATAGTGACCGTCCATCACCAAATATCCGCAAAACATGTCGGACGGTTCAGAAAATGGTAGGAAATACTGGTTTTCTGGCATCGTCCGACATCAAATCCGCCATTTTTCTGTCGGACGATTCAGATATCTAGACTAGGTCACCCTGCCATTTCGACCAGAAATCTTTTCACATCCATCAGCAAACAAGATATTTTTCAGACTTCACAGTACCTGTGGCATACGATTCGTTTGTAGGAAGCCTAAACTGAAATATTATGAACATATATGATTTCAAGGTACGCAACGCCAAGGGCGTGGAGGTATCGATGGCTGACTACAAGGGGAAGGTGCTGCTGATTGTAAACACAGCTACGGGATGCGGATTCACACCTCAGTATGAGGGACTGCAGAAACTATACGACAAATACAAGGACCTCGGACTGGAAATCCTGGACTTCCCATGCAACCAGTTCGGACATCAGGCTCCAGGAACGGAAGAAGAGATACAGAAGTTCTGCACTCTGAAATACGGAACCACATTCCCTTTGTTTGCCAAGATCGACGTGAACGGCAAGGATGCTGACCCGTTGTTCACCTATCTCAAGAGCCAGCAGGGCGGCTTCATGGGCGATGACATCAAATGGAACTTCACAAAATTCCTGGTATCGCGTGACGGCAAGGTCATCGACCGCTATGCCCCGGTCACAAAACCGGAAAGCATCGAAGATGATATTCTGAAACTGCTATGAGATAAATAATCAAGCACTAGGATAGTACAATATATAAGGTCAGTCGTCTTATTACTGAAAAGAAGCATTATGGCACAGGCTTTGAATAGAAGCCCGGCAGCCAGAACATCCGAACTTAACAAAGACGCGACCTGATTGATGTCCCCAAACATCAACATAATATATCTGATAGGCAGCATGATGCTCATCATGCTGCCTGTCACTGCGTATGGACAGGAACAGACCAGGGAACATATCCTGAAAGAAGATATTGAGCGCCTGGGATCAAGAGCTGTACGGGACAAGGTCATAACAGAAAGAGAGCATCTGGACCTGATCGATTTTGTAAGAGATTCTCTTCCAGGAGAAATCAATCTGAAGATCCGGGCACTGGAACAGATCAGGGACGAGCTGGATGAGCAATATGCTGAAATGGTGCGCAATTCTCAGAAACTGTTCGATGAAATGGGATATCTTGGAAGTCGGATGATACCGGATAACCTGCATGAACCTGATGAATATATGAGTCCCGAGGAAAAACGCCATGCCATGGAAATGGCAGCAGTTGCAAATATGACGATCGATATCGAGGAAATGCTGAAATATGTAAAGCCGCTCCCGATGAACCCATGGCTGAGAGCGGGTCTGAGACTGTTCTTCGGCAGAGGCGTCAGCCAAAGACCGGAAAGATGGGACTACACCGTCGTTCCGCAGATGGGAGGAGTATATGACATCATCGTGCCTGGAGGAAGACCTGACGACAGCTGGAGGGATGCACCTGAGATGTACTACGACCCTCATCCTGACAGACACTTCAGAAGATAAAAGAATACGAACCTTATATAACAACCGGACTTAATGAAGAAGATCTTTATCCTGGCATGCCTGATCCTCGCAGCACATTCCCTCCGTGCTCAGGTGATTTCATATGACATGATCCAGCGCAATGCCAACACAGACGTCAAGCTTACTTTGAAAGACTCCAGGTCATCCGATCCCATTCCATGGGCATCGGTCTACCTTATTCCCCAGGGAGATACAACAATCACACATTTCGCCCTGTCCGATGACAGGGGTGACGTGCTGCTTAAGGAAGTTCCTGTCGGCAAATATGAACTTAATGCAGAAATCATAGGCTACAATCCGCACAAGAAGGTCTATACCATCAAGTCACATTGGGACGCATATGACCTCGGGATCATAAAGATGGACGAGAATCCCGAATATCTGGATGCAGCAACCATATCGGCGGTAGGCAATCCTGTTGTGGTCAAGAAGGATACTATCGAATTCAATGCATCATCTTTTAAGGTCGGCGAGAATGCTATGTTGGAGGACTTGCTCAAGAAGATGCCGGGAATGGCTGTAGGAGAGGACGGTACGGTCACTCTGAACGGAGAGAAGATAGACAAGATCACAGTCGGAGGAAAGACGTTCTTCTTCAATGACCCGACAGCGGCACTCAAGAATCTCCCGGCCAAGATCGTCGATAAGATCAAGGTCGTGGACAAGGCCAAGGACGAGGCTGCGGCATCCGGCATCGTTACCAGAGATGACAAGGAGAAGGTCATGGATGTGGAGCTGAAGGATGAGTATACGAAAGGATGGTACGGAAATGCGAAGCTTGGAGGAGGCGCCACCCTGACTCCTGACGATGGCAGCAAGCTGATTGATGACAGAGGATTGCTGTATAACGGCAATGCCATGGTAACAGGATATACAGAAAAGGATCAGGTGATATTCATCGGCAATGCATTCAATGCGACACTGCCTGGCGAATCTGTCTCTTACCGCGGAATGGGAGATGCCGGTAGCGACTTCGCCGGGCTCGGAGGTCTGAATTCTTCCGCCCAGGTGGGAGTGAACTATAACACTTCTCGTATCAAGGGGATGGAAAGCACCGTCAACGTGATCTACAAGAACAACGGGAAGGTTTCAAAGCAGGAGTCATCCAGAACCACATTCCAGCAGGAAGGCCCGGATGTGCTCACAGACGGTTCGTACGACGGTACCGGCTCACAGAACGTTCTGGGAGCATCGGTCGAAATCAAGGCTAAGGAAAATGACAGATATTATCTGTTCATCCGGCCGAGCGTAAGCTATACGACCGAATCGATCAATACTGCCAACAGGTCTGTCAGCAGTTCTGAAGGCACAAAGTTGAATTCTTCCGAGTCGACGACTTCGTCCTCTTCCGGAAAGATATTCACCAACGGAGGGATATACGCCGGCCTCAAGGAGCTTGGAAAGAAGCACAGAAGCCTGACTCTGGGAGTTGAATATGACTATTACGACATCGACAAGACCTCTCATGAAGTGTCTCTGATAGATGCAGCAGGGGTAAAGACAGGCAAGGACCTGCTCTATGGGACTGACATGAAGAATTTTGACGGAGGTGTCAGACTCAGCTACAGCGAACCTCTGGCAGACAAATGGATAGCTGCAGCGACATTCCTCAGCAGATATTCCGTGAAGACAGACATCAGGAATGCCTCCAACCCGGACGGCACCCTCAATGATTATTATTCTTCGTCCGTCCACAACAGGTACTTCAACGAACAGGGATCGCTGACAGTGCAGTACGGCAATGACACCAGCCAGGTGCAGTTCGGAGTCAAGGTGGATGCAGCACAGAACATCATCAGATCCAGGTCCATGGGAGTTGAAAACATTACCGGCAAAGGAGACTGGCTGATCAACTGGGCTCCGTTCTTAAGCTATGACTACGCCAAGGAAACATTCAACCTTCAGGCTGGATATTATGGAACTTCAAACCAGCCGTCTTCGGCTTCGATCATGCCTACTCTCAACATCGCCGACCCTACACAGATAACAGCAGGAAATATCTATCTGAAGCCATCATACATGCACGGACTGTACATGGGTCTGAGCAACAGCAACAGGGAGACATTCTCTTTTGTCAACATGTACATGGGAGGAATGATGACGACCAGGAGTACAGTGTACGCAAGCTGGATGGATGATGCGGGTATCAGATATGCAGTGCCCGTGAATGCGCAGAAGCCGCAAAGTCAGGCCTACATGGGCATATCCTATAACCGGCCTCTCGGAAAAGAAAGAAAGTTCACACTGACCGCTTCGGGCGACTTCATGTTCACAGGCAATCATAGCTACCAGGCCAAGACAAGGTTGGATGGATTTGACCTGCAGAGCTTTGACTACAACGGTTTCATGCAGGACTTCTGGGGCGACGCCAGCGGAGACCGGTTCTATAGCGGAGCAAGCGGCTTCGGAGAAAGCCGCACAAACACTTTCAGCTGGGCTGCCCAGCTGCAGATGAAATACAGCATCGACAAGTTCGATGCGACTCTGTCAGCAGGCACAAGAAACAGGATATCCCGATATTCGCTTGACCCGACCGCAAACATGAACACATGGGACAGCAATGTAAAGGGCACAGTCCTGTACCAGCCTGGCAAAGGCTGGGAAATCGGCACTGATCTCGGATACCGGTTCTACAACGGATATACAACCGGATTCGGAGCTCCGGAATGGCAATGGAACGCCAGCGTCAGCAAGAACATCAAATCAGTCACACTAGGGCTGAAGGTCATGGACATCCTCAACCAGACACGAAGCCTGCAGAGGACAGTGTCAGCAGAATACATGCAGGACGTATACAGCAATGTACTAGGACGTTTCTTCCTGTTCAGCGTGTCATTCAACTTCGGAAAGATGAACTCAAAGAAGAACAGGAACGTAGAAGGTGCGATGTGGAATATGATGTAAATTTGCTATGGATATGAAAAGGATTGCTATTATTTCAGCATTATTGTGCATGGGGCTTGCGTTTGAGGCAAGTGCCCAGACTGTGACAGAAAAAACTGTCGAAGTCAGCAAAGCCATACCGGTATCTACCCAGGTTGACAATGCCAGATATGAATTCATCCAGTCTACAATCAGCAGCTCTCAGGCATTCCTGCTTGACAAGTATACAGGACAGGTCTGGAGATATATATCAAGAAAGAAGGGATTCGAAGCACTGGAACGCGAGGCGCCAGACACTGTGGTTCCAGACAAGATCAACTATCAGATATATCTCAGCAGTGAGAGCAGTTCAATATGCTTCCTCCTGAACATCCACACCGGAGAAATGTGGCGCTACAGGAAAGAGGACGGCGAAAGGAAGTTCTGCAAGATGCCTATGCCCTGGGAAACCTGCAATGACTAGCTCTACATGGACATCTAACTCTCTGCACATCAACCATATAACTAGCAACACGGTGGGGCGTTCTGCCCCACCGTGTTGCTAGTTAACTTACTATTATTCAATAGATTGCGTGTCCATCATAGATTAGTCCAGCATAAATCCAACTGTCTCCTCTGCCCATCGTCCCCAATCCACAAAGAAAGGAAACTCAGTGCCTCCGTGACCGGCACCATCATATACCGACAGTTTCTTATTGATTCCTGCAGGCAGAGCATTGTAGATCTTCTCTGACATCCATTGCGGTGTCCTGTCGTCCTCGCTGCCGACAACCAACAGAATGTCCTTTCTGAACTTCGTCGCCACAAGGGCCGGCATCTGATCACTAGGAAAATCATCCGGCACCAGCAGATCAGCCTCTGTCTTACCTTTCGGATGAACCTTTACAAGATGCGGAATCGCATCTTCAAACGACGACGGGGTGCCGCTCAGGATGCATCC
>JAZQEN010000023.1:0-22374 GCA_045539015.1 Candidatus Cryptobacteroides sp. | reverse complement strand
AGGAATGGGGCTGGATGCCGAAATGGGAGCTTTTCGGCCGTGAGACATTCACCATGGAAGGCGACCCTGCCATCCCTGTCATCACCGACACATGGCTGAAGGGCCTGAGAGACTTCGATATCGAGACGGCTTATGAAGGCTTCGTCAAGTCCGCCACTACCCCCGGCTCTGAAAACCTTATGCGTCCTGACATCGATCCATATCTGTCGAAGGGATATGTGCCGCTTGGATTATATTCGGCCGATGCTTCCGGGGACAACTCCGTATCTCATGCTCTCGAATACTATATCGCCGACTACGCCCTGTCCCTGCTTGCAGCTGACCTCGGGCATAGTCAAGACGCCGAGAGATTCCACGCACAATCGCTCCGGTATAAGCATTACTACTGCCCTTCATTCGGCACATTCAGGCCTCAGAACGCCGACGGCAGTTTCCTTGAGCCGTTCGACCCTCGTCAGGGCGAGAACTTCGAGCCGGTACCTGGCTTCCATGAGGGCAGCGCATGGAACTATACATTCTATGTGCCTCATGATGTCCTCGGCCTGGCAAAACTCATGGGCGGCAGGAAAGCTTTCGTAAATAAGCTCCAGAAGGTGTTTGACGAAGGTCTGTATGACCCTGCAAACGAGCCTGACATAGCATATCCATACCTCTTCAGCTACTTCAAGGGCGAGGAATGGAGAACATCCAAGATAGTTTCCGAGTTGCTTGACAAATACTATACGACCGAGGCGGCTGGCCTTCCGGGCAACGACGACACCGGCACGATGTCGGCATGGGCGGTATTCTCCATGATGGGCTTCTACCCCGACTGCCCGGGCCACCCGTCATACACCCTGACAACCCCTCGCTTCGACAGGATCGAGATCCGGCTTGACCCGTCCTACTGCAGCGGCCGGGACCGTCTTTTCATTACCAAAAAAGGCAACGGCCGTATCAAGAACATCACCCTTTCCGGCAAGCGCCACAACTCTTATCGCATATCGCATGATTCACTTACGGGAGGCTCGTTGCATTTCAATTGTACGAAATAATCCCTCCAAACGTGCTCGGTGGTCGTTTTCGGTTACCACCAAGCACGGCAATATGCCACAGAAGAGTGTTAAAGGCAACTAGGCGTGCTCGGTGGTCGGCATTTTTGACGACCGAGCACACAGCTTTACATAGGCGAGATTTTGGAGTTCACGAAGAAAACATCTATATTGTAGCAAATTGTCTTTTATGAAGAATCACCTGATATATTTTGCTGCGGTCATTATGGCCATCGGATGCACATCCGGGGCCGGCAGCAGCGAAAACGACAGCTACACATCCTATGTAGATCCGAAGATCGGATCTGGAGGACACGGACATGTGTTCGTCGGCGCCAACGTGCCGTTCGGCATGGTGCAGCTCGGCCCGACGAGCATCCCGCAGGAGTGGGACTGGTGCTCCGGATACCATGACAGCGACTCGACCGTGATCGGCTTCTCGCACACCCACCTCAGTGGAACTGGTATCGGAGACCTTTTCGACATCACTGTAATGCAGGTTGTCGGCGAGGGGCTGACCTACGCACGCGGACAGGAAGATGACCCGGCAAGCGGATTATGGTCTTATGCTGACCGCACTCAAGAGGTAGCCAAGCCGGGATATTACAGCGTGCCACTGACAAGATACGGGGTGACAGCCGAACTGACAGCCACAAGCTTCGTCGGAATGCACCGCTACACATTTCCTGAAACTGAGGAAGCCGGCATCGTCATCAACCTTATGAACGGAGGATGCTGGGACAGGCCGATGGATGCCTATGTAGAACGAGTCGACCCGAAGACCGGGCAGCCGGATCCTGAGGGACAGGCACTTAGAGGCTACCGCTTCTCCCGCGGATGGGCCGATGATCAGAAGATATTTTTCTATGCAGAGTTCTCAAAGCCGCTGGAGTCGGTGGATATCCTGAAGGATGATATCCAGATATGGGAAAATGAATTCAAGAATATGTCCACATTTGCCCATGTGCATTTCAGGACAACTCAGGACGAGCAGGTGCTCATGAAGGTAGCACTTTCGTCCGTGAGCATGGAGGGAGCATACGCCAACATGAAGGCCGAGCTCGCCGGTTGGGACTTCGATGCGACGGCAGACCTGGCAGATGATCTTTGGAATCATGAGCTTGGCCGCATTCATATCGACACTCAAGACGAAGTCGCCAGGAAGATATTCTACACGGCCCTCTATCATACCATGATTGCACCAAGCGAGTTCAGCGACTTCGGTGGCGACTATAGGGGGAAAGACTACATCAGTGAAACTGATGGATATACGCAATATACGACATTCTCGCTTTGGGATACATATCGCGCTGCCATGCCGCTGTACAGCCTGTTCCAGCCGGACAGATATCATGAATTCATCAGCACGATGCTGCATATCTACAATGAGCAGGGCAAGCTTCCGGTGTGGCATCTGCATGGCTGCGAGACCAACTGCATGGTAGGAAGCCCGGGCATAATGCCGATAGCAGATGCGATAGTTGCAGGAATAGTTGACGAGTTCGGATTCGAGGCGATGAAGGCCTCGGCAATGAATCCGGAAAGAGGTCAGGAGTATAGGATGAAATACGGCTACATCCCATGTGACCTGATGAACGAGTCTGTGGCATACGATCTCGAATATGCAGTTGCAGACGGAGCCATCGCCAACGCAGCAAAGCATCTGAGCGAACTCTTTGCCGACCCGGATTACTACTTTGCATCACCTGAAAAGGCAGAGAAATATAGAAAGGAATATGAATACTTCAACGAAAGGAGCAAATCATATAAACATCTGTTCGACAAAGATTCAGGATTCATCCGAGGCAAGGACAGCAAAGGGCGGTTCCGTCAGGAATACAGCCCGTTCGCATCGACCCATCGTGCCGACGACTACTGCGAGGGCAACGGATGGCAGTATACATGGCTGGTGCCTCACGATGTGGATGGACTCATCGAATGCTTCGGCGGAAAGGAAAAGTTCATCAGCAAGCTCGACTCGCTGTTCATCGTTCCATCGGTCATCGAGGGTGCGGAATCCTCTCCTGACATATCCGGGCTCATCGGACAGTATGCCCATGGCAATGAACCTAGCCATCATATCCTCTACCTCTACACTATGGCAGGACAGCCATGGAAGGCGGCGGACAAGATCCGCGAGGTACTCGGCACCCTCTATACCGCCGGGCCTGACGGATTGGCCGGCAATGAAGACGTGGGTCAGATGTCCGCATGGTATATAATGTCATCGATGGGCTTCTACCAGGTGGAGCCGGGTTCAGGACAGTATTGGTTCGGATCGCCTCTTTTCGACAAGGTAAGCATCAACGTAGGCAAGACCAGAAGCACGGGTGAGAACAAGTACTTCACTATCCGTGCAGAGAATAACAGCGCCGAGAACCGCTATATCCAGAGCATCACCCTAAACGGCAAGGCCTACACCAAGGGTTATCTAGAACATAAGGACATCATGGCGGGCGGAGAACTCGTCATCAGGATGGGAGCGGAGCCTAAGGTGTGGTACTGCGCAAATGAGCCCTCCGAATACGAGGACCAGCGTCCGCTGCCGGAAGACCGTCTTTTCACATCAAAGGCTGTGGAAGATGAGATTGCCAGGGTGGTGGGAATGCTGGAGAACCCGCGCCTGAAATGGATGTTCGCCAACTGCTATCCAAACACTTTGGACACTACCGTCCATTATGGCGAAGACTCTGAAGGACAGCCGGATACATATGTATATACCGGAGATATACCAGCTATGTGGCTCCGCGACTCCGGAGCGCAGGTATGGCCATACCTGCGCTATGTCGGCGAAGACCCTGAGCTCAGGGAGATGATAGCCGGGGTGATCCGCAGGCAGTACAAATGCATATGCATAGATCCATATGCAAATGCATTCAATGTAGATCCTGTGGGAGCGGCCAACAAGACAGACTGGCCAGCTGCGGACCCGTATGTATTCGAAAGGAAATGGGAACTTGATTCGCACTGCTACCCTATCAGGCTCGCATATGAATATTGGAAAGTCAGCTCCGACACATCGGTATTTGACGATGTATGGGTGGAAGCCATCGGAAAGATGCTGTCAGTGATGAAGGAGCAGCAGCGCAAGGATGGCCTGGGAAGATACCGCTTCCTGCGCGTGACCGACCGCCAGCTCGACACCAAATGCGTTGTCGGCAAGGGCAATCCTGTCAAGCCGGTCGGGCTTATAGCATCGGCATTCAGACCGTCTGACGACGCTACTACATTCGAGTTCCTGATCCCATCCAACTTCATGGCCGTCAGCAGCTTGCGCAAGGCGGCTGAGATTCTGGCTGATGTAAACGGCGAGACTGATCTAGCTCAGGAGTGCCTGGCGCTTGCATCAGAAGTGGAATCTGCTCTTAAGCAGCATGCTGTAGTCGAACATCCGGAATATGGGAAAATATATGCATACGAGGTGGATGGATTCGGCAGCCGGTTCCTGATGGACGACGCCAATGTTCCTTCACTTCTGGCGATGGCTTATCTTGGCGACGTACCAGCAGATGACCCTGTCTACCAGAACACCAGACGCTTCGTATGGAGCGAAGCGAATCCGTATTTCCACCGCGGAGCGGCTGGAGAAGGCATCGGGGGGCCGCACATATGGTCGGAGGTGGTATGGCCTATGAGCATTATGATGAAAGCCTTCACATCTGATGACAACGATGAGATCCGCGACTGCATATGCCAGCTGATGACAACTGACGCAGGCACCGGATTCATGCACGAGTCGTTCTATAAGGATGACAGCGAGACATTCACGCGCGAATGGTTCGCGTGGCAGAACACCCTCTTCGGAGAACTTATCCTGAAGATCATAGACGACGGAAGACTGCACGTATTGAACAGTATAATTTAAGGATGAAAAAAGTACTATATGCTATCCTGGCTGTCGGACTGATTGCCGGATGCGCACATAAGACCGAAGAAATAGAGACCGTAAGCGACCCTGTGGACTATGTTTCCACCCTTGTGGGAACTCTGTCGCATCATGCATTTTCGACCGGCAACACCTACCCGGCGATCGCCATGCCATGGGGCATGAACTTCTGGACGCCGCAGGGCGGAAGGATGGGAGACGGATGGGCATACAGATATGACCAGAACTGGATCCGCGGGTTCAAGCAGACCCACCAGCCGTCACCATGGATCAACGACTACGGCCAGTTCGCGATAATGCCGGTACGCGATGCAAAGGGAGTAGACGAAAATGCCCGTGCAAGCTGGTTCTCGCATAAAAGTGAGACGGCAAAGCCATATTACTATCAGGTCTATCTTGCCGACCATGACATCAATGTCGAGATTGCGCCTACAGACAGAGCTGCGGCATTCGAGTTCACCTTCCCGGATAGCGAGACATCGGGAGTAGTGATAGATGCCTTTGACAATGGATCATATATAAAGGTAATCCCGGAGAAGAATGCTGTCGTGGGCTACACAACCAAGAACAGCGGAGGGGTGCCTGATAACTTCCGCAACTGGTTTGTCCTCGAGTTCGATAAGGCATTTGAAAGTTGGACGCTGTATGACGGACCGGAAAATCCTGTGGACGGTGTATCGGAGCTGGAAGGAAACCGCATCATCGCATCTGTCGGATTCAAGACCTCACGCGGCGAGAAGGTCTGCGTCAAGGCTGCGTCATCGTTCATTTCTCTCGACCAGGCCCGGATCAACTTCAAGGAAGTGGAAGGCCGCACATTGGCCGAGGTCAAGGAGACGGCAAGGGACCGTTGGAACGAGGTCCTGGGCCGTATAGAAGTCGGAGGCGGCACCGAAGACCAGTACCGCACATTCTACTCATGTCTATACAGAAGCCTTCTCTTCCCACGCAAATTCTATGAGATAGACGCTTCGGGAAAACCGGTTCACTACAGCCCGTACAACGGACAGGTTTGCGACGGATATCTCTATACGGACACAGGATTCTGGGACACTTTCCGCGCACTCTTCCCTCTTCTTAACCTTGTCTATCCTTCTGTAAATAAGGAGATCCAGATGGGTCTGGCGAACATCGCACGCGAAAACGAATTCCTCCCGGAATGGGCCAGCCCGGGCCATAGGGACTGCATGGTCGGAAACAATTCCGCGTCTGTCGTGGCAGACGCCATCATGAAGGGCGTAACTCCGGAGGAGGAATGGCAGACGCTCTATGACTGCATCGTCTATGGAACCGAGCATGTGCACCCGTCGGTAAATTCCACAGGCCGCCTCGGACATGAATACTATAATACTATAGGCTATATTCCATACAACGTGGGCATCAATGAGAATGTTGCACGCACCCTCGAATACGCTTACAACGACTGGTGCATCCTTCAGATTGCCAGGAAGCTCGGACGACCTGCTGAGGAGCTTGCGAAATGGAAAGCTCGCTCGGGCAACTGGAAGAATGTCTTCGACCCGTCGCACAACCTGATGCGCGGACGCAACCTTGACGGAAGTTTCCAGGAGCCGTTCAGCCCATACAAATGGGGCGGTGCCTTCACCGAGGGCAATGCATGGCATTATACATGGTCAGTATTCCATGATGTGGATGGACTGGCAGAGGCAATGGGAGGCACAGAAGAATTCGAGGCCATGCTGGATTCTGTGTTCGTAGTTCCACCGATCTACGACGACAGCTATTATGGCTACCGTATCCACGAGATCACTGAGATGCAGGTGGCGAATATGGGCAACTATGCACATGGAAACCAGCCGGCACAGCATATGATCTACCTATACGACTGGACATCACAGCCTTGGAAGACGCAGAAATGGATACGTGAGGTGATGGACAGGCTTTACAGCGCCACTCCTGACGGCTACTGCGGCGACGAGGACAACGGCCAGACATCCGCATGGTATGTATTCTCTGCCCTCGGATTCTACCCGGTATGTCCTGGCTCTGACTTATATGCAATCGGCTCGCCACTGTTCAAGAAGGCCGTCGTGCATCTTGAAAACGGAGAGGACATAGTGATAAATGCACCGTCTAACGGCCCTCAGGCTCCATATATCAGCAGCATGAAGGTCAAAGGCAACAACTGGAACAGCTGCTTCCTCAAGTATTCCGACCTCGCCGACGGCGCAGTAATCGACTTCGAAATGTCAGCAGTTCATTAATTTTTACTACCTTCGTAAGCCTAACCGATTTATAACCGCATAATGATCAACTACAGCACTGACCACCGCATTATCCTGACACTGGATACCGGAGGTACAAACATGGTCTTCGGAGCCATGCAGAGAGGTGAATTCATTGTAGAGCCTCTTACACTTCCGGCACACGCCGACAATCTCGACCTCTGTCTTCAGACAATGGTGGAAGGATTCAGGACCATCATAGACCAGCTTGACGAACGCCCTGCGGCGATAAGCTTCGCATTCCCGGGACCTGCCGACTACCCTAACGGCATCATCGGAGGCCAGCTCCTGAACTTCCCGGCTTTCAGGGAAGGAGTCGCGCTCGGACCATATCTCAAGAAGAAATTCAGCATGCCGGTCTACATCAACAATGACGGCGACCTCTATGCCTACGGCGAGGCTCTCGGCGGCATTCTTCCGGAAATCAACGAAATGCTCGACGAATCAGGCAGCAGAAAGAGGTACCGCAACCTGCTGGGATTCACCCTCGGCACAGGACTCGGAATCGGAATGGTGGTGAACGGAGAACTCAACAGAGGAGACAACTCCTGCATCGAGATGTTCAGCATCCCATACCTCGGACACGAAGGTGTGTTTGCCGAGGAAGGAGCATCCATCAGAGCAGTGAAACGCGTCTATGGAGAACTTTCCGGCAATCCGGATCACGGACTGGAACCGGTGGAGATCTTCGAGATCGCAGAAGGTACTCGCGAAGGCGATGCGGAGGCAGCCAAAGGAGCATTCGCCCAGATGGGTAAGGTCCTCGGCGACACGATAGCAATGACCGTATCAATCACTGACGGACTTGTGGTGATCGGAGGCGGACTCGCAGGAGCCTACAAATACATGAAGGACGCAATGTTCGAGACCCTGAGAGGCAAGACTCACAGACTTAGCGGAGAGGAATTCAACAAACTCGCGGCCAAGGTATACGACCTTGACGACCCTGAAGAACTCAGGCAGTTCCTCAAGGGAGAACAACGTAGCATCAAGATCTACAACAGTGAGATCGAGGTCAACTATGACCCTCAGAAGCGTATAGGCGTAGGCCTCTCGAAGATTGGAGCCAATAAGGCGGTATCACTCGGAGCATACTCCTTCGCCCTGCACCAGCTCAGCAGATAAACACATAATACTCTATTATTAACTTTTAAACAATCACATTATGAAAAAGATTATTATCGCAGCAATCGCATTCGCCATGCTCGTAGCATGTGGTGGAAGCAACGGAAAGAAAGCAGAAGTAACAGTAGAAGACAAGGCTGTTCAGCTTAGCGAGCAGATGCTTGACGCTATGGCTTCTGGAGACGAGGAGAAGATGGCAGCAATCGAAGAGCAGATGGAAGAGTGGTATGAGAACCTTTCTGAGGAAGACCAGAAAAAGGCTGACGAGGCTGCTGAGAAGTGGGCTGAGGAAAATGAGGAAAAATTAGAAAAGGCATATGAGCAGATGCTCGAGAACCTTCTCTAATAGCATTACGCAAACCTTTACATAAGATACCCTGGAAAGTTGTAACGACTTTCCAGGGCATTTTCAAAACAAGCAGTCACTAATCTGATTATGATGAGATATCTGAAAACGGCCAATGCGATGGCTGTTCTGGTCATCACATTTGTCGTTGCATCATGCGGCAACGCTCACAGACTCAGCGAACATACTCTTTTTGCTGCGGAAGCAGCAGACAGTATTCCTTATAGGATTCCTACTATGGCTACCATGAATAATGGAGATCTGCTGGCTTTGGCGGACTACAGACATTGCCTTCTGGATATCGGCTGGGGCAGAGTGGATATCCATAGCAGGAGGTCTCAGGATGGGGGCAAAACATGGAGCGAAAGGAGTGTACTTATAGAGGGAACAGGAGTATCCAAGGCAACTGACTGCGGATTCGGAGATGCAGCAATTGTTGCAGACAGAGAAAGCGGAGAGGTGTTGGTAGTGATGGTATGTGGAGAGACTGTCTACTGGCATCAGACCACTACCCGCCAGAATCCGAACAGGGTCGCGATCATCAGAAGCAAGGACAATGGAAGGACATGGAGCCAGTGGGAAGAGATCACGGAGCAGGTCTATTCACCTTTTGATGACTGCCGGTACGGATGCGTGCAGAGCTGTTTTGTGGCTTCCGGAAAGATATTCCAAAGCAGGACTGTCAAAACAGGAAGTCATTATAGGATATACGCAGCATTATGTGCCCGTCCGAACGGCAACAGGGTCATCTATAGCGATGATTTCGGTGAGACATGGAAATCATTGGGCACTGCCGACGAGTTCCCTGCTCTGAATGGAGACGAGCCGAAGTGCGAGGAACTTCCAGATGGCAGCGTGATTCTCAGTTCAAGAGCAAACGGGGGACGTATATTCAACATATACAGATATTCTGATGTATTTTCCGGAGCCGGACAGTGGGGGAAGCCTGCATTTTCTGGAGCGGAAAACAATGGCTGCACAGCTGTTTCCAACGCATGCAACGGCGAAATACTGATCGTTCCGGCAATCAGAAAGGAAGACAGAAAGAAGGTCAGACTGGTTCTGCAGTCCATACCTCTTGGTCCAGGACGAAGCAATGTCGGCATCTACTACAAGGAGCTGCCGGAGGATCCGGAATCGGTGACATCTGAAACCCTGGCTGCAGATTGGGAAAAGCCGTATCAGGTTTCCAAAAGAACATCAGCTTACTCCACCATGATGCCGCTGCGAGGAGGAAACATCGCCTTCTACTACGAAGAGCACGAGAACCACAACTGCAAAGGCGGCTACGACATGGTCTACAAGGAGCTCTCTCTCCTCGAAATCACTTCTGGAACATACAAGGCTGTACGATAGGTACAAAATGCAGGTTTAGATCAGAACCATAGACACCATCAACACACAGGCACAGCGCAGAGCAGCGCAACACAAAGCACTAGCCATCAATACTTTAGCCCATTTACACCGTACAAAAACGCACGCTGCAAAAGTCGTAACTATCTGAAGATCTGATAGTTGCATTGCGCAATCTTTCCAAGTGTTTCGTGTTCATAATGCTGACAGTGCAAAAGATCATTTGCAGGCGCATAAAATACTGGCCAGCAATGCATTGCAATAAGGTGCGTGCTCCCCCAGGGGAGCACGCACCTTATATTAAAACGCTACTAATCAATAAGTTGAACGTCACAGAAACATTGTCAATTCAGCCGTAACAACCGGCACACTTCTCGCTACAGACCACGTGCACGGGTGAGGGCTGCCGGATCCGGATCGGCCCCACGGAAGCGACGGTAGAGATCCATCGGCTCGTCGCTACCACCCATCTCGAGGATGTTCTTGCGGAATGACATGGCTGTATCCGGATCGAAGATGCTTTCCTGCATGAAGAGCTCGAATGCATCCTTGTCAAGCACCTCTGCCCAGAGGTAGCTGTAGTAGCCTGCGCTGTATCCGCCGCTGAAGATGTGGGCGAAGTATGTGCTGCGGTAGCGTGGGATGATCTCGTCGATCAGACCCATTGCCTTGCATGCTGAGGCCTCGAATGCCATAGGGTCAACACCTTCGACAGACTCAAGCATATGCCACTTGAGGTCGAGGATTGAGGCCGCTGCAAGCTCTGTAGTCATGAAGCCCTGGTTGAATGTACCGGCAGCATTGATCTTCTCAACAAGTTCAGCCGGGATAACCTCTCCAGTCTCGTAGTGACGTGCATATCCTTCGAGAACCTCAGGCTGGAATGCCCAGTTTTCCATGATCTGTGAAGGAAGCTCGACGAAGTCGCGTGCTACTGAGGTTCCGGCAACGCTCTTGTATGTACACTGGCTGAGAAGGCCATGGAGCGCATGTCCGAACTCATGGAACATGGTCTCAACCTCATCAAGAGTGAGGAGACCTGGCTTTCCGTCAACCGGCTTTGAGAAGTTACCTACGTTGACGATTACCGGACGGATATCCTCACCTTCAACGATCTCCTGGTTCACGAAGTTGTTCATCCATGCGCCACCTCTCTTGGTGCTGCGAGGGAAGTAGTCTGTAAGGAGAACTCCGATAAGTGTCCCATCTGCATCTGTAACCTTAAATCCCTCTACATCAGGATGATATACAGGAATATCTTCAAGCTTCTCGAAGTTCAGACCGAAGAGCTTGTGAGCGGTATTGAACACACCCTCACGCACGTTCTCCATCTTGAAATAAGGCTTGGTCTGCTCCTCATCGAGGGCATACTTTGCCTTGCGGACCTTCTCTGCATAATATGCCCAGTCCCATGGCTCGATCTTCGATCCGGCTGGGAGAAGGCCTGCAGCGATGTCCTGGTCCATGACAGCCTGCATGTCAGCAATCTCCTCCTTTGCCTTAGCTACAGCCGGTGCCATGATGCCTGCAAGGAATGTGTCGACCGCCTCAGGTGTACCAGCCATCTTGTCGTGGAGGATCATCTGTGCAGGGTTCTCATATCCGAGAAGGTTGGCCTTCTCTATGCGGAGAGCCATCATCTTCATTATGAGGTCCTTGGTATCGTTCTCGTTGCCGTTGTTGCCGCGTGAAGCATAAGCCTTGAACATCTTCTCACGAAGGGCGCGGTCCTCTGTAGATGCCATCGCTCCACCATACTCTGAAATAGCTACACCGAACTCCTGTGCAAACGCATTATTCTCGGCAAGAAGCCTGTTTCCGAATGTATTTGAAAGAGAAGAAAGTTCCATATTGATCTCGCGCATTCTCGCCTGCGAAGCCTCGTCAAGGGCAATACCGTTATTCACGAAACCGTTATAGAGCTTCTTGAGGGCCATCTTCTGCTCCTGATTGAGGCCAAGATTCTCCATGTCATCATAAAGCACCTTAACCTTTGCAAAGAAGGCTGGGTTCATAGAGATGTTGTCCGAATGCTCGGAAAGAAGCGGAAGGGCCTCCTCAACAATCTTCTGGAGAGACTCTGTTCCATCTGTCTCGGAGAGGTTGAAGAGCACGCCGATCACACGGTCGAGCATGGCGCCGGAACGCTCGTATGCAGCTACTACATTCTCAAATGTAGGAGCCTCCTCATTTGCAATGATCGCATCGATCTCAGCCTGCTGCTGAGCGATACCTTCCTTGATAGCAGGGAGATAATGCTCCTCCTTTACTGCTCCGAAGTCAGGAATTCCATAAGGTGTATCCCATTCCGAGAAGAATGGATTGGCAGGCTCTGCCTGCTTGCAAGACATTACTGACATAATGATTGCAGATGTAAGTATTATTCTTTTCATTACTTGATTTCTTCGTTGTTTTCATTATACCAAGGTGAGCCGTCTGCCTTCTTCACGCCGCTGAGGTCGATGAGGGTGAACTGCATCTCAGCCTCGAACTTGGTGAGGACACCAGTGAATGTCGCGGTAGCTGTACCTTCGAGAACTGCCTGAGGTATATTCACGTCAGACCACCTTGCATAGCCGCTTGAACGAACCTGAAGATATCTTCTGTTGCCGCTGAGGCCAGGCATCTCGAAATACTGGTTCATGGTGTATGGCTGCGGCTTGATAAGGTGCTTGCGCTCGCCTACTGTCACGCCGTCATTCATCTGAACGTTGTCGAAGTCACCATTGTCAACATGCTCCTTGAAGAGAGTCTCTGACATCGCCCATGAGGTGATGCCCCAGTTCGTTCCGTCCTCGTCATCGAGGAAGAAACGGTTCTCGTTAGACTTTTTCTTAGCCTCATCGACGATATTAGGATCGATGTATCCGATAAGGAATACGAGATTGCAGTACTTGCAGTCTTCGATGGTCACGAGAGTACCGAGGTACTTTTCGTCATAGATCTGCTCACCGGAAATGACTGCAGGAGTTATGAGTTCCTTTTCATCTGCCATGGCTCCCTTGAAGACATGGTTGTCAATGATTGCAGAATGCTCGAGATAGGCAGTCTCATACTCGCCGGTCTCGTCCTTGTATCCGATCTGGATCATGCCCTCATATGCACCTACAGTAAGGTCTGTACAGTCGACATAAATCCACTGGCCTACCTTGTAGTCATTATATAGACCGTTCTTGCCGATCTTGATTTCGATACCTGCAGTGGCGTCCTGGATATAGAAACTCTTGTAGATGTTACCTGTCTTGTCTGATGATATGATCTGGCCTTTGATGACGCAGTTCTTTGTGATGTCATACGGCTTGTTGCCGTTGTCCACATACATCTGCTTCACCTCAGCAATCGGAGTGAACTTGCCGAAGTCTTCGTCGGTATAGACCTTCTGAGGCTCCGGATCAGGATACTTGCCCTGATTTACTACAGGCTGGAACTCCTCGCATGCTGCGAAGAGCGCCGCTGCGGCTAATATTGCTATATATATTCTTTTCATACTTTAGAATCTGAAATAGAGGTTCAACATGTAGTTAAAGCCCTGCATATAGAAGTACTTTGAATCGAAGCGGTAGAACCTCTCGGCACTCTCGCTGTCGATCAGACGGGTCTGCTCGTAACCGCCGGTCTTCACCCACTTGTTGTTGGTGATGTTCTGGAGGTTGAGAGAGAAACCGAAGTTGTACTTGCGGTCGATGTACCAAGACTTTCCGATGCTTGCATTGAGCAGGAATACCGGCTTGAACTTCTCCTGAGATGCCATGTACTCAACCTCGACAGGAGTGAAGACTCCGTCAGGACCGTTTACAGCAAGATCAGTTCTGTAACCAGGGTTCATATCGAGGTATGAATTTGCAAAGTACTGAGCATCAATCTCAAAGAACCAGTATGAATTGGTCCTGTAGTTGAATCCGAGGTTAGCTGCAAGCTGCGGTGTAGAAGGCACGTAGTGCTTCTGGTTCTTCTCAACGATATAATTTCCGTCAGCATCTGTTTCATATGTAACATCTCCGAACTCATCAGTATACTTCTTGTAAACCGGATGGCTTGCCCAGTATGGAACCATTGCATTGTCATGAACCACCTCTGCGCTGTTGTCTACGGTCTGGGTCATACGCGGAGTCGAAGTGTAGATGTATTCACCCCAGCTGAGCGCACCCTCGACAGAGAGTCCCTGTACAGGGAGAGGAACCTTGAAACCGAGCTCAATACCCATATGACGCTGGTCGATACCGCTCATCGCAAAGTTGGTGAACGAGTTCTGCGAGTCGTCATAGAAGCTCATCATGTCGGTCTGATCCATGATCTTGGTGAAGAAACCGGTCACTCGTACATTGTAGCCGTTGTTGCTGTACTGATAGTTGAGGTCTGCTGAAACTGTCTTCATAGTCTCGAGGTTAGGAACGAGAGAGTTCCTTGTACGAGGCGATATGAAAGACTGAGCGAATGTAGGAGCGTCGTTGAAGTATCCTCCGTTCGCATAGATTCTGTGTCCTCCTGCAAAATGATACTGAAGACCAAGCTTTGCAGAATAAGTAAAGAAGTCCGATACAGCAGACTTTCCCTTTGAAGTGATAGGAACAAGTTCGCCGTTCACAGTCTCATATGTAGTGAGATTCTTGTCGCCTACAATGAAATCCGTTCCGTCATCATTGAGACCCGGGAAGAGACCCTTTCTCACGAGTCCCTCTCTCCAGAACTTCTCATATCCTGCCTGAAGTGCGAGGTTAGCCTTGAATCCGCCGAGATCAAGAGAACCGTTTGCCCAAACCTCTGCCTTACGGATATTCGCATAGTAGTCATATCCATACTTATCGCCCTGGAAAAGCATCTGCGCAGCTCCGTTAGCAAGATAATAATCAAGGTCATTCTGGACCATGGCAGGGTTGGAAGCAAAATCGCGTTCTGCAAACTGGTCGATGTTCACATAGTAGGTACCGCCTAGAAGATCGTCGAGTTTTTTATAGTATTCCGTACGGTTCCATTTGTAGTTGATGCCTCCTGTAAGGGTGAAATACTTGTGTGCATTCCACTTGACGTTTGCACCAATGTTGACATCATTCTGATCCACACGACGCTCCTCGATTACGTACTTTGAGCGGGCCATGCCGTTTTCATCGATATTGTTCCAGTTCACATTATAGAGTCTGTCCCAGTTGAGGTGTGCATATTCAGGAATATTCTCCTCCCATGCATACTGAGCCCATGCAGCCTTCTCGGCATTCTGCCTTCCATAGTCAGGATCATCCATCCAGAAATAGCTTGGAAGGTTGCGGTAGTAGTCAGGACGTGGGTCCGGAGCGTCATACCAGTCCATTGCAGTGTAGCCGTTCTTTCCAGTACGCCAGAGGAGGGTAGCCGATGCCTCCAGATCATCCGAAGGGTTCACGGTATATTTGAGGATGGTCACAGGCTCGAAGGTCTTGCGGACGCGGGCGTTGCGCACCCTGCCGTTCTGATAACCCCAGTTGCTGTTATACATGTTGTCTCCCATGAGATCGTACACTTCCTGAGTTGAGGCATTCTGCGCGCCGCGCTGGCCCGGAGCCGCGAAAGTCACGAGACTGAGGCGGTGGATGTCGCCGAACTTCTTCTCGACACCTGCATAGTATGCGAAGTTGCGGTAGAAGACTCCCTTCACCCAGTCGTTTCCACCGATGCGGGCAGAGACGTTGAATGCGTATGACCAGCCGTTGTCAAGTTCGCCTGAAGCGTATGTAGCCATGAGGCGGAGACGGTAGAGAGCGCTGTTTGTAAGAGCGCTGAATCTCCAGCCCGGACGCACGCTTGAAGGCACGGCGTGGATGTTGGTCACACCATTATATCCGCCGTATCCATAATCAGAAACTTCGTTTCCGACAGTTGTCTCCTTGCTTCTCATAGCCTCGTTGAGGCCGCTCCAGAGAGAGTATGGAGAATATCCTGTGATAGCGTCGTTCATCCTGATGCCGCTGAGGTATACGTCCTGAGATTCATTGGTATAACCTCTGTTCTTGAAGCGGATCGAGCTGAATCCGAAACTTGCGATGTTGGTGAACGGGTCGTTGCTTCCGAAAAGGATCGAAGGCGCATCCTCGAATCCAGAGTCGTCCATATCGAACTCAGCGAAGTTGGAGTCGTCAACATCTGTCATGACCTGTTCTACGACCATACCCACGAAGATAAGGTCCTTCACATAGCCTTCGATGGTTACGTTGACGTGTGCATCAAGATATCCGTTTACCTTGATGTCCAGGTCATACATTCCGTTTGGAAGGTTTTCCATAAGGAAGCGGCCTTCCGCGTCAGAAACTGCCGTTGCAATGGTCTCGCCGTTCTGTGAGAGCGTGAGGGCAGCATCCGCGATAGGGGCCCTGCCGGCACGGTTGACGACCGTACCCTTCACTCCACCCCAGTCGCTCTCCTGAGCGAAGAGGGCGATGGAGCAAAGCAGCGCCGCGATTGATAGTAATGCTTTCTTTATCATTTTGTTGTCATTATGCAGATTTCTCGACTCGGCCTGCGGCCTCGCTCGAAATGACACTAAAACATGTCATCCTGTCATTGCGACCAAGCAGTCACTGTCGTTTGGACCAAGCAGTCACTGTCGTTTCGACCGAGCGAATAACTGTCATTTCGACCGAGCGAAGCGAGTGGAGAAATCTCCTTTCTATTTAGTGATTACGATGTAAGTCGGATAGTGGTCGCTGTAGCCTCCGATGAACGATCCGTTGGAGAATGTCCTGAACGGAGTGCCCTTGTACTGTCCCTTCTGGTTGGTCAGGAACTTAGGGTTGTATACACGTCCATAGTAACCCTTCTTGTGAAGCTGGAGAAGGCCGAATGTGCCCTCCTGTGGGTTTGCAAGGGCATTATTGACCAGGAGAAGGTCATATATGCTCCATACGCCCTGATATGCCAGCGAACCGAATCCAGCCTTGAGCATTGAAGTGAAAGGAGAGAAGAAGTCCCTGTCGGTCACATCCTCCTTGAACTCCCTGCCGTGAAGATACTCGGCCATTGACGGGTCGGTCGGATTGTCGTTCATGTCACCCATGCATACGATCTTGATGCCCGGATATTTCTCCTGCATCATCATGGCGTGGTTGTACATGATTTCACCGCCGCGGTCGCGGAGCTGGTTGCCGCCCTTCTTTCCTCCCGCGCGGGAAGGAAGGTGAGCCACATATATCGCAAAGTGCTCTCCGTCAATGGTTCCATGCACCATGAGGATGTCACGGGTTCTGAAATAATCCCTTTCCTCCTGACTCTGAATCCAGTCGATGGAGCTGCCCTCGAATGTGAAAGGGATCGACTCGCTGTCGAGGTATGTGAACACCTCAGGCTTGTAGAGCAGCGCCACATCCACACCTCGTCTGTCCGGTCCGTCATAATGGATGATCTGGTAATTTGCCTCTGCGATCTGAGGTTCCATCACAAGATCCTCGAGCACGAGTCTGTTCTCGATCTCCGACACGCCGAGGATGGCGTGCCATGCGCCGTTCTCCTCCTTCATCGACCTGATGACCTTGGCCATGTTCTGAAGCTTCTTCTGATACTTGGCTTCAGTCCATTTGTTCTTTCCCTCAGGAAGGAACTCCTCGTCGTTCTTTGCAGGATCGTTGTACGTGTCAAAGAGATTCTCAAGGTTGTAGAATCCGATGACATAGTTCTTTGTGCCCTTCTGGGCCTGCGCGCCTGTGCAGAGAAGCAGCAGGGATGCGAAAACTATAAGTAACTTTTTCATAAATCATTTGTTTAAAGATTCTTCGCTGACGCTCAGAATGACAGAGCAACATTCAAATTGACAAAACCTTACTGTCATGTTGAGCGGAGCGAAACATCTTTTCCATCTACCACCAGACTGAAGAGCTGGCAGGATCGGCAGCCTCAAGCTTCGCGGCCTGGTCTTCGCCGATCTTGGCAGGAAGATTCACGAAGAAGTCTATTCCCGTGATCTCCTCAAGTTCGTCTATGGACATAGAGTGTGACTTGCTTATACCGCCCGAATATGCTTTATGCTCCAGATAGAACGCTGCCGCATTCCATGTTCCGAGTGTCGAAGACTTGCTGTACTTAAGGACAGCCTTGAAATATGCATCCGGAATTGTCACGCTGTTGCCGTACGAATCTTCCTCCTTCCTGCTTGATGAGCTTACGGTGACTCCAGTCACGACGTAAGTCGTATCCGATGCATTCGCCCAGCCTCTTACCTTACCTTCGAGATCGGCCCATATGCCTTCGTTATGTTCATTCAGCTGCGGAGTCATATTGGTGCCATAGAATGTCTGCGCATTCGCATCATAACAGCACTGACGGTCGGCCGACGGGACCTGGTGACCTCTTGCATAGTTTCCCGCATAGCCTCCGAAAGGAGCCGCAGAATCCTCGCCAAGAAGCGGGTCCAAAGCCCATGCATTCGTTCTTCCGGCATTTCCGTTTGTATAGAACTTGCAGAGCGGATATGCCACCCAGAGGGCCACGCGATCCTTCTGACTCCATCCGAACGAGTAGTTCCTGTATGTCTTGCCGCCCATCTGGAAGCTGTGGCTGTAGTATCCGAGAGCAGGATCATCCATTGCCGGAAGCTCCAGCCAGCCGGTCTTGGTCAGGTCGGCATCTCCGGAGCCATTGTCTCCGGAACCGTTGTCACCTGAGCCGTTGTCTCCGCCTGTATCCGGATCATCCTCCGGATGCTTGCCTGAACCGAGCTGCTTGAGTTCGCAGAAAACCGACTTCGATCCGTTGTCGAGATATATCTTCAGACTTCTGTCCTGCTCGCCGGCATTTACATCATATGAAAGGATGACGTTGCTTTTGTTTCCTGTTCCTGAAGTCGCACTGAGTCTTGCCCAGTCCACATCTCCCTCATCCGCAACCAGCGAAAGTGTCCAACCACCGCTGCACTTTACATTCACGAACTGCTGACCCTTGCCGGAAGCCACAGAAGGGTTCTTGATCGAAATCTCGAACACCTCAACCTCCGTCTTCACCTCGTCGCATGAAGTCAGCATAAGGCCGCAGGCAACCATCACAGCTGCCGCGACCTTTATTATTGATCTGAATTTCATCTTTTTACTCTGCAGCCAGATACTTCACTTTAGAAATCTGAACATTTCCGTTAGTGTCCCCACCAAGTCCAACGCAATCAAAAACCAGACGATAGTAGCAATTTGCTCGTGGAGTTGTCAAGGTATAGTTGACTGCACCCTGTGCAATTGTAACATTAACAGTCTCTTCTATATTTGAGAAAGACGCATCAGATGCTACCTCCAACTTTGTAGTACACTTAGATGCATCGATAATCTTATCAACCTGAACGACTACAGAGGTAATAGTTCCTGCTAATGCATTCTTAGTAGTTATAGTTGCAGTATTCGATGTTGCCTTATGACCACACTTGATATAAGACCACTTGTTGTTATTATTATTGAAATTGACAATCCTCCAACTGTTAGTTCCAATTGTAGCAGACCAATCCGACGTGTATGAACCTACCGATTCCTGAGTATCGGCTGAGAAGGTTAACTCTACAGTTCCTGAAGGGTCCTCTGGAAGACCAGCACCCGGCACATGGCTGATATAATATGCAGGTACTACACTTCCGCCACCTTGAGCCTGACCGTTATATGATCCGCGGAGTGTTCCGAGAGTCACGATATCGGTCTCCTTCAGGCCCAATGAGGCAAATGACTTATCATTGGAACCAACCCACTTTGAAGTCATACCATAGATATAAACCTCACCGGTAGCATCCTTGATTGTAAAGTTACCATATGCATTACCTGCCTCAATGCTGACGATCTCACCTGTAAGTTCATACCATGTATCATCCTCCGCTGCTGCAAGGAACTCTGCAATCGTAGCCTTCACAAGAGAAGTCGGCTCATCAACAGGAGTGTTGTCACCTGGATTATCACCGCTTCCAGGATTATCTCCTCCACCGTTGATTGAAACGAGGTAGTTTCCCTGGCCAAGCTGCGGGCTGTTACCCATGTAGTTCATGAGGTCACCATAGATAACCACATTGTCTCCAACGTTTATCTGGTCAGCAGATGTGAATGAAGTGTTGTCAACGTTCTTTCCTCTATACACATAGAAGTTAGCTGCGCCATCAGCATCAGTTATGTAGTATGTCGCATTTCCATACTGAGTGCTTACCTCCTTGATGCTCTTGACGATACCCTTTACATATACACCTGTGATCTTGGCATCCTGACCGAGAGCAGATGCAAGTTTTGTAGCTTTTGCTGCATCGTATGGGCTAGCCTCTGTACCCTCACCTGTTCCTTCCGGGAGATCTCCTGTGCCAGGATTACTATTTGAGCCAGCACCAAAATCCTTTGCAACACCTGTAGAGAAGTCCACCAATGTACCCACTTCTGATGACATAACCAATGACAAGTCATCAATTCTATGTGAACTTTCTATATCCGAAGTAAAGGCAATATACAGTTTTGAAACAGTTGACGACAGGGAGAAAGAACTTGTTGCCATATCCCAAGCTCCATTCTTAGGACCTCCGGCAAAAGCATACTGGACTTCTACCCACTTTTCTCCATCATTGCTTATCCAAACATGGAATTCACTGTTCACAAAGGTATTGTCTGTTGCATCAAATAAATTCCTTATTGTACCGAATGAGAGAGTGAAGTCTTTTGAAGAAGGCATCTCAATCTCTGATACCATGAAATAATTTCCTGATTTACCAAAGAAGATATTATTGACACCCGAAGCATTTGAATACTCCTTAGAATTCGAATTATTACGGACTGTGATATTCTTTGCACCAAATCCCACATTTGCAGAGCCCGAACCCGTCTGATTCTGCCAGCAATCCGACTGATCAGGATATGGCCAGTAATTGCCATCCTTGACAGCCGCCACCTTGTCGAAGTCGTTAGAATAAACGATGAGAGCCTCTGCCGAACCGCCCGGACCTGCCTGTGATACGGTCAGATACTTGCTCTTCATGCCGATTGTAAACTTGAGGTCTGCAGAACGGTCCATGCCGGTGTTCTCAAGTACTGTCACAACAACAGTCTGGTCATCAGCCGATGCTTCACCTTTGGCTGGATCAACAACAACCCAGTCCGCATCAGTCTCGACTTTCCAGTCACGTGTTGCATTGAGGGTGAGAGCCTGCTCTCCACCGTCAACATCGAATGTCAGCTCATTTGTGCTGATTGAAATGTCTGGAGTACCAAGATTGGCTTCCTCTTCCTGGCATGCAGCGAACAGCGCCACAGCAGAAAAAGCTCCAAGAATAAGATTTCTTAGTTTCATGCTTGAATGATTTAATATTTTAACAAATTTTGCTTTCACAGTCTGAACTTGCAAATATAGCTATCCCCCAGCACTTTTGCAACACTGAAACAAAGCATGACGGGACAAAAAAGCAGCACCTTGCGGCGCTGCCCAATAGTATTGACATATGACGGGTCAATATTCGGTGACAGGTGAACCCCCGCTCTTTGTCAGGGCTGGGATATCCAGCCTGTAAAGCTCTCCGGCATTCTCTTCGGCATCAAGAAGCTGTCACCGAGGCATCTGTAACGCACTCTGATGGAGCAGTAAACTCATCGATCGCAATCTCAGAAGCACAGTTGCCGTCAGCATCAGCTCCGCCCCATCTCTCCATACGCGACTCATCTGCTACGATTGCAAGACAGGTCACACTAGGATCAGAATGAGTCACCTTGACCTTGCAATGACTCGAGCTGAGATCGGATATTTCAATATCAAATGTCTGGTCCTCCTGCTGAGGATTCTTCTAATTGCAGGCCAGGCATATGAAAGCCGATGCCAGTAACGCAAGAAAAACTTTTATTCTATTCATTACCTGTTAGTTATACATGTATAATACGCGACCACCCACAGGACAGAGCGCACAGTTCACAAGATCAAGCGTAATTGTAAAATATTCCACCATAAAAGACTATTGGCTTATGCTATCCACATCGTCTCCAGTAGCTGACGACAAACCTGTCCCACATGATTGGAAGTAGGGTGTTCCAAGAATTGTTGGCATGACCTTACATTTAAAGGTGCCCCAACCTAACGAATTTCTGGAAATTTGTTTCATTTTTTATAAAAATCAAACAAATTTCAGCGTCCCGATCGGGTCCCTACTGCATTCAAAGCCCGATTTTTCTCTTTATCCGCGTACTTTTTTGTTACGCGGATAAGTCTCCTGAACTTTGCATCTGGATTTTTAATGTAACGATTATGAAAACGGAACAAACAAAAGCAAAGGACGGGCAGGCAAGCGGAAAGAGATATGCTGAACTGCTTTGTGATTTCATGTTCAAGAGGATGTTCGGAACTGATGCCAACAAGGATATTCTGATCGGTTTCCTGAACATCATCCTTGAAGATGTGGAGATTAAAGATGTCAAATTCAGCAACACCGAGCACCAT
>JAZQEN010000022.1:0-4353 GCA_045539015.1 Candidatus Cryptobacteroides sp. | reverse complement strand
GGCCCACGAAGTGGGAAGGATCACAAAAGTCAGCACGTCGCTTATATATAGATTACCGACTTTTCCACTTGTTTTCTATGCCGAAGTGCTCGCAGTAGCGGTCGTAGAGATGACCGGCCTGGGAGTATTCCGAGTTCGGTGACATGAAGTGCGAGAACTCGAACGTTATGGCCCCGTCCATTCCGGCCTTGCGCGCCATCTCCATCTTCAGGAGGAGCTTCTCCCATTTGATCGGCAGGAAACGGATCGGCATGTCACGGTCGAATGACTCGAAGTTGGTCCAGCACTTCATGCCATATTTGTCCGCAAGCTTCTTATTGACCACGAGGTAGTCATACAGTTCGTGATAGTCAACCTGACCGTCCTGGAACGCGAGGATATCTACCACGCCCTGAAGATTGCTGAGGATCTCGTTCCATTCAAATTCATGTTCAGAGACTGTGGTAGCCTTGTCTCCCCACATCACCTGGTCGGTCTTCACACCGTGGATATATGGAGACACCATAGTCGGAAGATTGCCAGATACTTCCTTTGCATGACGGCCTACCTCTGCATATATCTTGGTCATGTTCTTTGTCCTGCGGCTGACTTCCTGAGAGAGATACCAGCCCTGGAATGACTTGTGATGGCCATATTTTGCCCAGACCTCGTCAATCAGCTTTATATTCAGATCAATCTCCTTCAGATAGTCTCCCTCGTGCCAATATTTGCCTGAGTCGTACATTCCGAAGTAGAATGCCATATCATATTTGTCAGCCAGACATAGGAACATCTCGACCAGATCTACCGGAGGATAATACACATCCTCCGTCGCCATGATCGACTCAAACGGAGCGGCGATCCAGCGTCCAAGGCCGGCGCGGATGAGGACCACGGTATTGATGCCCATATCCTTCATAGCACGGAAATCCTGGTCCCACTCCTCTACTCCCCAGTTCTGATGCGGGATATCCCAGCTGATCTCGTCAAGGAAGGTAGCATTGATCTTCATGCCCTGAGGGCATTCTGCTGTCTTGAACTGTTCGTTAGTGAAAGTCGTTGAATTTTCATCGCCGTTTTTGCTGGCGCAGGCCAACGCCAGAACAGTCACAAGGATTATTGATAGTATCTTTTTCATACGGTTAATAAATTTATCTTAATAAATTCACCAAAATGCAATATACGGTCAGAATTCTGCTTATTGAACAGCAAATGTTCAAAATCCTTCTTCTTCACTTCCAGATCCGTATTCATCAAAACATCTTCAATAGCACGGAGAAGTTCATGTGGTGAACCTATGTCGCATCTCTTCTGCAGGAAATCATAGTTCGGCTGAGTTAACCCCAACAAGAACATTACATCATAAAAATCTCGGCCCTTACTACGTGCAAGCAATGCAGATAGTTTCATTGAGCATAGCACATCATCAGGGGGCACTGGAAGCGGAAAGAAAAAACCACAGCCTTTTAAATTGACCATAACCGGACTATAGTCGACATCCTGATCCTGAGTTTCAATTTTAATAAGAAATCGTCTCTCCCGGTGTCCGGTCAATCCCAGATCGAACAGCAGCTGAGGGAAATGTATATTACGGCGAAAAGCTGTCAACTTCTCGTTATCCCGATCCTTCGCTACAGCATTCAGCCCGCTTCGACGTAAAAACACAAGTATGTCGTCAGTCATCGCAACAAACTCTTCCTTACTCATATCCCTACAGTCAAAGTCAAGGTCCTCTGAAAACCTGTCAATACCCTTCACAAGACGCAGATTTGTGCCTCCAATAAATGTCAACTTACGGACATATGGGGTAGAGGACAAGTAATCCAGAATCATCAGCTGAATGTACTCTTTAAGAATATCATTGCTGAACTGAGCATTATCACGCAGATCTTGTGGAAAATAATTCTTTATTAAATCAAAGTCAATCATAACCCATAGGCTTTAATAAGTTTTGACACGCGCCTGTCCAACGCGATGCAAGAAAATCGATTGAGATATTCCCGCATTTTTTCAAAATCAAAATCATCAGACATAAAGTCCTCATCAAGACGCAGTTCCGCCATATCCCTGATACTATCATAAAACGGATAGAGATATAATAAATCAAGCAAAGCCTTTTCAGGACTTGCAAGCATCAGAGTCCTGCCATCTATCATTGAGTGCGGAGCATATCCAAACATGAGGTCGTTCTTGATGCTCTTATATGAATACTCACCAAAACCATTCTCAAAGAACATTGTTTTAAGCGGCGATACACTGGTAATCTGAACAACCGATTCCGGGATCATGCCATAGAACGAAAGCGCAGAATGAAGACTGATGTATGACGGACGATATATTCGATTAGCAATATACAAAGCAAAATCCGGCTTTCTAAGATATTCAGCAAAAGCAAAATAACCTTGACGAAGCCGAATAAGCCAACCACGGTCAGCCCATCTCCTTAGGTTATTCCTATCAAAACCAGGATACCATGCATACACTTGTTGTGTACTGAAGCACCCCAAATCAAAAAAGCGATCCTTGAAATCAATAAAGTTCATTGCTTGTTTTGTTTCCGTAATGCTACAAATATAATGCATTACGGAAACAAAACAAGTAATTCCAGTTAAAAATTATTTTAGCTGAGAGATTCCTTTCTTGACAGCGTCCCATTTGCGGGGCTCGAGTTTCAGGTGACAGAGGTCGAAAAGGAAATATCCGTCGCACTCGTTTGCACATGCGGCAACGGAATTGGTGACTGCTGTCAGCTCCGCCTCTACTGTTGCATTGCCGTCCCAGTTCCAGTTTCCTACGTCCGGACCGCCGATAAGCAAGCCCGGAGCACCCTTGGTCTTCTGCTTGGCGAGTCTGCAGAAGCCCTGCATGGTCCATTCGCTTGAGCCGTATACTCCATTATATGAAGCATATGCGCCTATAATCTGAACATCAAGGAGATCAGCTATGCCATAAGACTCATACTTTTTCGTAGCCCAGCTTGGGAAATAGAAGCTTGCCATATAATCAGGGCTCGCCCAGTTGACACCCTTGTCGTAATACTGCTCATACCAGCCTCCGACGTAGGCTCCGAAGTCAATCTCCGGATTGACAGCCTTGACCGCCTCACGGGCATCTGTCATGAAATCGTGAATCACCTTGCATCTGAACTCGATCCATTCCTTCACATGCGGTGTCATTGGTTCCGGGAGGAAATGTTCATGCCCGGCAGGAAGTACATCAGCAGGCCAATTGGCTACTGATTTGCCGATATATTTCTCAAATTCGCCACGTGTATAATCCGAGAAGTCGCTCATGAAGCCATGGAACCTGGCCCTGTCAAGGATGATTCCGTCCAGATCTTCATATGCTGCCAGATCCTTCAGCAGACCTATGACATAGTTCTGCACATCCGGATGGACAGGGTTGAAGAACTTCTCGTCTGCCCAGACGTCCACAATGGACTTCAGGCCTTCTGCAGTATTCATGACGGTGGCGTGCTGCGCCAGATTGGAATCCCTGAAAATCACACCGTTCTTGCCAAGCCCCGAAACATGACCACCGCAGAATGTATTGAAGCCAGCAAACACATTCAGGCCAGCCTTATGACCTTCTTCAATGAATGCCTGGAGATAGTCCCAGTCAGAGTTTCTCTGCACCTTGACATAGCTTCCATTGACCCAAGCACCCATATATTGAACCTGAGTGCATTTGTCAGTCTTGAAGAGCACGTCACCTCCTGCTCCTGCCGGCCTCACGTCCACGACAATGTCAGTAAAGCCGCAGTCAGCAATCTTCTCCATGTCACGGGCGATATTCTCCCTGCTGTCCCCGTAGTCACGGAAATTGGCATTTCCTTCGATCCATATGAAGCATCTCTTACTCTTGACCGGCTCCGGATCTACCGGTTGCTCAGGGTCAACAGGCTGTTCCGGATCAACCGGAGCTTCGGGCTCATTCCAGCCGTTCTTATCGAATTCCGATTCAATGTCAAGTTTGTTGTCATCGCAAGCGCAGACCATAAACAAGACCAGCATCAGTGATATTAGTTTTTTCATATTGGGCTATATTTTGGATAAAGATAGTAACAAAAAAGGAGAATCGCTTGAGCAATTCTCCTTTTTTATGGCTTACAAAGTTTCAAGGATCTGCCAGATCTGATAGAGGCCTCTCGGTACGTGGAAGCAACCCTTCCACTTTCCACCCTTGAGAGTCAGGAGGACTTCTCCGCGGCGGTTGAGGTAACCGTACCATTCCGGATATTCCTGATCCTTGAAATGTGTCCACATATAGTTGTGGATCTTCTCGAACCACTCCAGACACTGCTGGTTTCCGGTCAGCTGGTATGCCTTGATGAAGCAGATAGCAGACTCAAGATGTACCCACCAGAGCTTCTGA
>JAZQEN010000021.1:0-19422 GCA_045539015.1 Candidatus Cryptobacteroides sp. | reverse complement strand
TAAAAAAGTTATATACAATGGCAAAGGTTTGTCAAGTTACAGGAAGAAAGAGAATGGTCGGAAACAACGTTTCGCATTCTAAGAGACGCACAAAGCGCGTCTTCGCCCTGAACCTCAAGACCAAGAAGTTCTGGTCAGAGGAGGAGCAGAGATTCATCACACTTAAGGTGTCTTGCAAGGGTATGAGAACTATCGAGAAGAATGGTCTCGACGCTACTATCAAGGACGCTCAGAAGAAAGGATTTATTAACCTTGTTTAATTTTCGGAATTATGGCAAAGAAAGCAAAAGGTAACAGGGTGCAGGTCATCCTTGAGTGTACAGAGCAGAGAGAAAGCGGTGTACCAGGTATCTCAAGATACATCACAACTAAGAATAAGAAGAACACGACTCAGCGTCTGGAGCGTATGAAGTATAATCCGTTCCTGAAGAAGGTTACCCTTCATCGCGAGATCAAATAATTAAGGAGGATTAGGAAATGGCAAAGAAAGCAGTCGCAACCTTCAAGGCCGGTACACTCAAGAAGATGGTTAAGTGTATCCGTATGGATAAGTCTCCAAAGACTGGAGCTTATGTATTCAACGAAATGCTCGTTGAGGAGAGCCAGGCTAAGGATTTCTTCGCAAAGAAATAATTCTTCGCTAAGTAGCTGAGAGGCATGACCGATTTTAGGTCATGCCTCTTTTTTATTATCCTAAAAAGCAGTATATTTGTGGGTTAAACGCAGAATTTATGGGTATTTTTGATAAAGGCGTAAAGAAAACCAACAGAGGCTTCTTTGAGAGGCTTTCCAGGGCTATTGTGGGCAAGACAGAAGTGGATGATGATCTGTTGGATTCAATTGAAGAGGCGCTCCTTGCTACAGATATGGGCGTTGATACGACGATGAAGATCATCGAGAATCTTGAGGAACGGGTCCGCCGTGATAAGTATGTGTCTCTTAATGAGCTTGTTGATATTCTTCGTGATGAGATCGCAGAGCTTCTGAATGTCAAGGAGGGTGAGAACTCTGATGATGAAGTTATCCCTTTTGATTTCAGCAAGAAACCATATGTCCTGATGGTGGTTGGAGTCAACGGAGTGGGTAAGACCACTACTATCGGTAAGCTTGCAAGCTCGTTGAAGGCGCAGGGCAAGAAGGTTGTCCTTGGAGCAGCCGATACTTTCAGGGCTGCAGCGGTCGATCAGCTGACGATCTGGTCTGAGCGTGCGGGCGTTGATATAGTAAAGCAGGCTATGGGCTCGGATCCGGCATCTGTGGCTTTCGATACGGTCAAATCTGCTGTAGCTAAGGATGCTGACGTTGTCATAATAGACACTGCCGGACGTCTTCACAACAGGATTGACCTTATGAACGAACTTACCAAGATACGCAACGTGATGAGGAAGGTCGTTCCGGATGCACCGCATGAGGTTCTCCTCGTTCTTGACGGAAGCACAGGCCAGAACGCATTCCAGCAGGCAAAGGAGTTCATGCGCGCGACAGACATTACAGCTCTCGCTGTCACAAAGCTCGACGGAACCGCTAAAGGAGGAGTTGTGGTAGGCATCGTAGACCAGTTCCGCATTCCTATCAAGTTCGTCGGCATAGGTGAGGGAATTGATGACCTCAAGGTATTCAACAAGAGAGAATTCGTCGGCTCTCTCTTCTCAAAAGACGACCTTGTCTGATTGTCATCCTGAACGAAGTGAAGGATCTTATATGAATAATTAAAGAAAACAATATATGAAGATTTCGTACAATTGGCTCAAGGACTATCTTGAGTGTGACCTCGCTCCGGAGGCCGTTGCAGAAGCGCTGACTTCAATAGGACTTGAAGTGGACTCGCTTGAACAGATTGAGGAGATTCCTGGCGGTCTGGCAGGAGTGATTGTGGCAGAGGTTGTAGAGTGCGTCGATCATCCTGATTCCGACCACCTCCATATAACAAAGCTGAACACAGGTGAAGGAGACCTCCTTCAGGTTGTCTGCGGCGCTCCTAACGTTGCGGCAGGACAGAAGGTCCTCCTTGCGACAGTAGGAACAGTCCTCGGCGAGGACTTCAAGATCAAGAAGTCAAAGATCCGCGGCGTGGAGTCGTTCGGTATGATCTGCGCAGAGGACGAGCTCGGAATCGGCGAGTCTCATGACGGTATCATGGTGCTTGATCCTGAGGCAGTGCCGGGAACTCCGGCAAAGGAGTACCTCGGTCTTGCAACAGACGCTCTCATAGAGATCGGACTCACAGCAAACCGCGTGGACGCTGCTTCACACATCGGTGTGGCAAGAGACCTTTACGCATACCTCAAGCATAATGGTGTGCCATGCAAGCTTAACATTCCTGACGTGTCGGCATGGGCTGACAGTGCAGAGGGAGAGGCAATCCCGGTAGAGGTTACTGCAGCAGACGGCGCTCCAAGATATACAGGAACTACAATCAAGGGCGTCAAGGTGGCGGCCTCGCCTGAGTGGCTTCAGAAGAAGCTTCTTGCCATCGGTCTCAGACCTATCAACAACATCGTGGACATCACCAACTTCGTCCTCCATGAGATCGGACAGCCTCTTCATGCATTCGATGCAGCTAAGATTACAGGTGGTAAGGTTGTAGTCCGCAGGGCGGAGGAAGGTGAGAAGTTCGTTACTCTCGACGGCGTAGAGCGCACTTTGAGCGCAGCAGACCTCATGATTGCTGACGCAGAGAAACCTATGTGTCTGGCTGGTGTATTCGGCGGTGAGGAATCTGGCGTTACTGAAAATACAGTGGATGTATTCCTCGAAAGCGCATACTTCAATCCAGTATCGATCAGAAAGAGCTCGAAGAGACATGGTCTCAAGACTGACGCATCTTTCCGCTATGAGCGCGGTGCCGATCCTCTCGTTGTAGAGTATGCAGCAAAGCGTGCTGCTCTCCTTATCCAGGAGCTTGCTGGCGGACAGATCGTGGGCAGAATGCAGGAGTTCTATCCTGAGAAGATTGAGAAGAAGGTAGTTGACCTTGACTACGACCGCATCGAGGCATTTGTAGGAAAGAAGATCGGTCACGAGGTGATCGAGGGCATTCTCGAAGGCCTTGCATATGAGTTCCTTGAGAAGACCGGGACCGGTGCAAAGGTTGCAGTGCCTTCGTATATGATCGATGTCTATCGTGAGTGTGACGTGGTGGAGGAGATTCTCCGTATCTACGGCTATAACAACATTGAGCTTCCGCAGGCTATGAGAATGTCTGTGAATGCTCCTCAGAAGCCAGAGCCAGAGCAGGTAAGGACCGCAATTGCGGACTTCCTCGCTGCAAACGGTTTCGTTGAGACCATGAACAACTCGCTCACAAAGTCCGAGTATTATTCAAAGCTCAAGACATTCCCTGAGGAGAGATGTGTAAGGATAATGAATCCTCTCAGCTCTGATCTCAACGTCATGAGACAGACTCTTCTTCTCAACGGTCTTGAGGTGATCGCATACAACATCAACCGTCAGATCACAAACGTAAAGACATTTGAGTACGGTTCTGTGTATTCATTCAAGCCTGAGACAGACGGCAAGACTCTCGAGTCATACGAGGAGCATACATGCTATGCTCTCTTCATGAGCGGTCAGCCGGACAAGTCATGGAGAGTGGATCCTGGCAAGGGAAGCTACTTCCAGCTCAAGGGCTATCTCGAGCTCCTGCTCAAGCGTTTCGGCTGCGATATCTATTCTCTCGAGACCGAGGCTGCTCCTGCAGACATGTTCTCAGAGGGACTTACGTACAGCCTTCCGGGCTCGCATCAGCCTCTCGCTGTAATGGGAACAATCGCTCCGGCAAGACTCAAGCAGTTCGGCATCAAGCAGCCGGTATTCGCGGCAGAGATCAGCTGGCCTGCACTATTCGAGCTTGTAAAGAGAAACAAGATACGTTATAAGGAACTCCCTAAGTTCCCTGAGGTAAGGCGTGACCTCGCCATCCTTCTTGATGAGTCGGTAAGCTATGCGGACCTTCGCAAGAGCGCTTTCCGTGTAGGAAAGAAACTCCTCAAGCAGGTGGGACTCTTTGACGTCTACAGAGGTGACAAGATTGCAGAGGGCAAGAAGCAGTATGCTCTCAGCTTTGTCCTTCAGGACCTTGACAAGACCTTGACAGACAATGATGTAGAGAGAGTTATGAGCAAGCTTCTGTCTACATTCCAGAATGAATTCGGTGCAACTCTCAGATAATATGGGTATACGTTTCAAGCATATCTTTATGGCTCTTGCCGCATCAGTCCTCCTTCTGGCTTCGTGTAGGAACGAAGGCCCGAAGGTGATTGATGAGGATGATATGTCCAAGATCTATGCTGAAATGTTGATGTCAGACCAGTGGATCAATAACACACCTGGTGTCCGTAAGATTGCGGATACATCTTTGGTCTATGAACCCATTCTGGCCAAGTACGGTTATACTTCAGAGGACTACAGACATAGTGTGAGTCATTATCTGGATGAGCCTGAGAAGTATGCTGAGGTAATGGAGGAGACAGTGAAGATTCTCGACAGGAAGCTGGGGCAGCTCAGAAAGGAAAAGCAGAGGCAGCTTAAGGAAGAGGAACGGGTAAGGTATGTCAAAAGCATTACCAAAAAGGTGGAAATGGACGAGTCCCTGCTTATTCCCAGGACTCTTTCAGCTTTTTCCATGAATGCTCCTGAGGACTCGATGATCCTCGTTCTGGATTCCCTCCTGTTCTATTACAAATGGGAGAAGATGCAGGCGGACAGCCTCTCTGTGGCAGATTCGTTGGCAATATCTGATTCGCTGAATGTCGCAGATACCTTGAATGTCGCAGACACTCTTGTTCTGGCAGACACATTGCGTAAGCCTGATACTTTGAGGCACTTGCTGAATACCGGCAGGTTCATCAAGAGTGAGAGGGGTATGAAACCAATTAAAATTGAGGAATATGCCAATTAAAAGGATTACAGCAGAATACGTATATACATTGGATGACCAGTTCCCTTTGAAGAACGGTTATGTTGAGTATGACGAGGCTGACGGACGAATAATTTCGGTAGGACCATGTGCCGAAGGCGAGGACGTTACTCCTGGAGCCATTGTTCCGGGCTTTGTCAATGCACATTGCCATGTGGAACTGTCTCATCTTCATAAGAAGTTCCGCAAGGGAACCGGCATGGCTGGTTTCATCGATCAGATAAACGAACTGAGGGACTGGGCCGGTAAGGAGGCCAAGGTGAAGCTTGTACAGCAGTGGATGGACAAGATGTGGGCGGACGGAGTTTCTGCCATGGCTGATATCAGTAATGATGATTCCTCATTTGAGGTAAAGAAATCGCATGATATGTATACCAGGACATTCCTGGAAGTCTTTGGTAGCGAACCCGAGATGTGCGAAGGAGTGATGGCGGATGTGAGTGCATTGGAAAATGTGGCGAGAGAGTGCGGTATTGATGCAGCACCGACTCCTCATTCATGTTATACCATGAGTCCTCAGCTGTTGAGTGCCTCTGCGGCGGCAGGACTGAAGAGCGGATACCTGTCCTATCATTCGCAGGAAAGCCAGGAAGAAGAGGACCTCATCCTCAAGGGAGAGGGAGCGATGTACGAAAACCGCAAGAGGTCTGGTATGAGTACACCTCCTGTTACCGGAGAATCCTCCCTTAAGTATTTCCTCATGAGGCTTGCTGAGGCAAAGCGGGCTCCATATGACGAGCATATCCTGCTGGTGCATAACGTGTGTCTCTCTCAAAGTGATATCGATGCAGCCAAGGAAGTTATGAAAAATGTATATTGGGCAGTTTGTCCATTGTCAAACATATTCATTCATGACGCTCTTCCTCCGATTCCTCTTATGAGAAAAAATGCCTTGGCGATTACCGTCGGCACAGATTCTCTCTCAAGCAATGAGGATCTGGACATGGTTAAGGAACTGTACTGCCTGCATGAAAACTTCTCTGATGTACCTATGGCGGAGATGCTTGAGTGGGCATGCCTCAATGGAGCGAGGTTCTTGTCCAAAGAAGATGTTCTCGGAAGTCTGACCGTGGGCAAGTGTCCTGGAGTCGTACGGATACATAATATTGACGGACAGGGTTTTGTAACTGCAGAAAGTTATTCTGAAAGAATTATCTGATGTTGCATTTTGATGAAATAGCATTCGGACCGATATTCAGCCGCAGGCTTGGGTCTTCTCTCGGAGTGAATATACTTCCTTCGAAGGGAAAGCTCTGCAACTTTGACTGCATATACTGTGAGTGCGGCTGGAATAAGGATGGGGCGGTTGCTGGCCGGGAGTTTCCTGGGGTGGCAGATGTTGAAGCCGCTCTTCAGGCCAGACTGTCCTCGGCGTCTGAAGCAGGGATTCCGGTGGATTCCATCACATTCTCAGGAAATGGTGAGCCTACGATGAATCCTGATTTTCCTGCCATCATAGATGTGACTTTGAAACTGAGGGATGAGTATTTTCCAAATGCAAAGGTGTCGGTACTGTCAAATGCTACATTGATAGGACGTCCGGATGTGGCGGCAGCTTTGCGAAGGGTGGATAATCCTATCCTGAAGATAGACGCTTCTACCCAGATGCTGGCGGAGCAGATGAACAGGCCGGTGGGAAGATACAGGCTTGATGAGGTCATCAGGAATCTCAAGTCGTTTGACGGTGAATTCATACTGCAGACAATGTTCCTCAAGTCTCCGGAATTTGATACAGCATCTCCTGAGGCTCTGGCAAGGTGGATTGATATAGTGCGTGAGCTGCGCCCAAGGCAGGTGATGGTATATACGATAGACAGGGAAACTCCTGACAAGACTTTGGGTAAATATACGGTAGAGGAGCTGACGGCATTCGTCCGGCCATTGATCGATGAAGGATTTGATGTACAGGTAAGGGGATGAGGATTGTAATTCAAAGAGTGTCGGAAGCCGCTGTTGCTGTTCCGGCAGAGAAATATGAATCAAGGATAGGTGCAGGTCTGCTTGTTCTTGCTGCATTCATTGATGAGGATACGGAAGAAGATCTTCAGTGGGTGGCGCGTAAGCTTGTAGCCATGAGGATATTTGATGATTCAGAGGGTATCATGAACCTTTCTGTCAAGGATGTTGATGGTGATGTGATGATTGTGAGTCAGTTCACTTTGTATGCATCGACGGTAAAGGGCAACAGACCATCGTATATCAAGGCTGCAAAGCCTGATGTAGCGATACCTTTATATGAGAAATTTCTGAAACTGGTAGAAGAACTGATGGAAAAGCCGGTAGGCAGAGGAATATTCGGAGCAGACATGAAAGTCTCGCTGACTAATGACGGCCCCGTAACTATAATAGTAGATTCAAAATTGAAATTTTAATTTATATATACATATGGACTTATTGACTAAATATGGCTATTCTCCTGATCAGGAGGCCATTGGAAGAGCGCTAGAACTGATTGCAGCCAACCTTGATAAAGTAGCTTCCGAACAGCTGTACAAGGATTGCTTCTCGATGATGGACCTTACAACATTGAAGACTGATGACACCCCTGCGTCAGTGACAAAGCTTGTGGGCAAGGTTAATAATTTCCATCAGAGCTATCCTGAGTGGCCTCTTCCGGCATCAGTGTGCGTGTATTCCAACTTTGCATCTACAGTAAAGGAGGCAAGGGCATGTGATTTCAATATCACGGTTGTTTCTGCATGTTTCCCATCTTCTCAGAGTTTTCTTGAAGTAAAGCTCAAGGAGTGTGAGATGGCTGTGGAGCAGGGTGCTGACGAAGTGGATATCGTGCTGGCCCTCAATGCTTTCCTTGCAGGAAATTATGAGGCTGCCGCTGAGGAGATCAGACAGATCCGTTCATGTATCGACGCTGTGGCTGCAAGACAGGGAAGGCATGTTCATCTTAAGGTGATTCTTGAGACCGGTCTTCTCCGCACTCCGGAGAGAATCGCTCAGGCTTCATTCCTTGCAATGGAAGCCGGTGCTGATTTCATCAAGACTTCTACCGGTAAGGTGGATGTCAATGCAACTCCTGCAGCAGCATACGTAATGTGCGAGTGTATTGCAAGGTATCATCAGATTACAGGCAAGAAGGTAGGATTCAAGCCTGCCGGCGGTATATCCTCTGCTGCGGATGCGGTATGCTACTATTCGATCGTTTCGACTATTCTCGGAAAGGAGTGGCTCAACAAGGACCTGTTCCGCTTCGGAGTAAGCCGTGTTGCCAACAGCCTTCTTGCTGCTGTTGAGCAGAAAACGGTATCGTATTTCTAGAATATACATGAAAATTTGTTTGAATTTTTATAAAATTTAAACAAATTTTCGATAGTGAATCGCCTTCTGGTATGCGTCAGAAGGCGATTTTTGGATTTATCCGCGTACTTTTTTGTTACGCGGATAAGTATTCTGAACTTTGCCCTCGTAATTAAATGTAAGAATTATGAGAGGTAGATTTACAGTTGTGCTCATGATACTCATGATGATGTCATGCAGCAAAGAGGGGACAGTCCCGGAGAGAGGAATCAACTATGAGTATGGACAGGATCTTACACATGAAATGATTGTTCTCGGCGACCGTCTCGAGAATCCGTACAAGACGGAGAACATCACCAAGGCTCTTCATTCCCTTTATCCTACCAAGGCTGACAGGGTAGATGTCAAGACCACAAACCTGTATGTGCGTTTTCTTCCTGAGGATGATGCGGAGTATGATATGCTGACCGCAGCCGGCCTTCAATTGGTGGATCATCCGTTGGATTATGATATCCTCGTTGATGGAGACTGGTATCATGATCCGGAAGTCCCTGAAGGTGATGTGACATGGCAGTATGCTGTCGTTGATCCCGATTTTGACTTTCCTCCGGTAAAATATGAGATAATTGATGAGTGCCATATCTCTGAAAATGATCCCGGAACCAGATCTGTTGAGGGAATTGACTGGGATGCTGTCGAGCGAGAAGCCTACATCCTTACCGGAAATGCCGACCGTCTGGCTGATCCGCAGACAAAGGCTGCCTCCAAAGTCGTGCCTTCCGGACGTATCACTATCGTTGATAAGGATGCAAAAGGCGGACGTCCGTTCGGCGTTGCCGGAGTGATGGTCTCATGCAATTCGTTTGTAAAGTTCGATCAAGCCTATACGGATCGTGACGGATATTATACGATGTCCAAGAAATATTCTTCTGATTTGCGTTACCGATTGATATTCAAGAATGAAAAAGGGTTTTCTATCGGTTTCAACATGGTCCTGCTTCCTGCATCAGTGTCTACGCTGGGCAAATCAGGGCCGGAAGGCATCAATATGACTGTGACCGCCGATTCGGAGGAAAAGCTTTTCCGCAGATGTGCGGTGAACAATGCCGCTTATGATTACTGGTCAAGGTGCTCTGCAGAAGATATGAACATAATGCCCCCTCCGGCAGACCTGAGAATCTGGCTTTTTCATAATCTTAGCTGCAGCAGTGCCGTCATGCTTCACCATGGTGCATTTGTAGGCAGCGATATGGTCAAGTCACTGCTTGGAAAGTATTCCTCTCTGGTGGAATATTTTGCTCCGGATGTTACGATAGGTGTGGACGGCCGGGACAATTATGACAGGATATATTCAAATACATGCCACGAACTTGCCCACGCGAGTCACTTTTCCAAGGTCGGTACAGAATATTGGAACAAGTACATCATGTACATAATAGAGTCCTATATAAAGACAGGCGGAAAATCTTACGGTGACGGAACGGCTGATGGTGCCGGCCATTGTGAGGTTGGTGAAATGTGGGGCTATTATATGGAAAGCAAGATGTACAAGGAGAGATATGGCGGCTCGTTCCCTACTTTCGGTACTTCCTACTGGTTCTATCCGCAGATATTCAGATATCTGGATGAACGAGGCATGACCTGTTCAGATTTCTTTGGAGTCCTGGATGCATCTGTCACCTCCAGGAAGAATCTTAAGGAGGCATTGCTTGAAAGCTATCCTTCACGCAGAACCATAATAGAACAGGTGTTCAGCAGATATCAGTAGTATGAGGAGAATCGTTTGTATGTTGCTCTGTGGCCTGTTTATGTCTGCACTGTCACTGAGCGCACAAAAGGTGAGCCTTTCTGCCAATCTGGTTGATTTCGCTTGCCTGGGAACAATGAATGCCGAGGTCTCATATTCGGTTTCGCGAAGATGGAGCGTGACCGCTGATGTCAAGTATAATCCGTTTTCATTCCGTAGAAATGGAGGTGCCGAAAGATTTCATTACCGCCAGCAGGCTTATGCAGTCGGTGCAAGACTCTGGCCATGGCATACTCTGTCCGGTTGGTGGTTTGCAGGAAAGCTGAAGTACCAGGAATATAATTTTGGCGGAATCATTTCCCCGGAATCTGAAGAAGGTGACAAGGCCGGTGGCGGACTCTATGCAGGATATACGCATATGCTCTCAGAACATTTCAACCTTGAATTCGGATTGGGACTGTGGACAGGTATCGATTGGTATCGCAGGTATTCATGTACCGTGTGTGGGCTCACCCTTCAGCAGGGTAGGAAGTGGTTTGTACAGCCTGACGGCTTCGTCATATCCGTTGCCTATGTATTCTAGGGTGGTGCTGGTGGCGCTTATCGGACTGGTGGTCGGATGTGCGCCGAACCGTAAGGTCAGGATGATACGTTCCGGAGAGCTTGAAATGGCTGTTTCTGTTCCTGATGAAGAGCCTCTGGAGACGGAAGATGAGGATACTCAGGTACAGATTGACAGTATCAGAGGCAGTCTTACGGATGAACCTATCATAATGAATGCTATAAGGGATTCTGAGACCGGTGAAATGGTTGCGACTGATGTCATCAGTGCATCTAAGGTCACTGCACGCTTCAGAAATGTTGCCGAAAGGGCCGGGTATGTGTCTATTGCATTTGATGTGACAGTTCCTGCCGGAATGTCTGATTCCCGGTGGCAGCTCAAGATATTCCCTTTCATGGCCATTCAGGAGGATACCCTTGCTCTGGAACCGCTGTATATCACCGGTGCGAATTACAGATCTGCTCAGTTGAAAGGATATGAAAGGTATCGTGCGTTCATGGCTTCCATCATCACAGATACAACCGACCTTGTCCGTATGGGGCAGCTGGAAGTTTTCCTGGAAAGGCATTATCCTGAGACCTTTGCGATGAAGAACGACTCGTCCATAGTCCCTGAACCAAGGGCAGAGAATCTGTTTGGAGTTACCCAGAAACAGGCTTTGGAGCATTATACAAGCCTTTTGAGACGTAATATCAACGAAAAGCGTAAGCAGCGTGCCGGCAGGATGTATAGGAAATATGTTCCAGATCCGATCGTGTCTGAGGGGATCAGACTGGATACTGTAATCGTGGCGGATGACGGTGATTTCATTTATCGTTATGAGCATGTTTTCCGAAGCCGTCCAAAGCTTAGGAAGGTGATGATCTCTCTCCGTGGAGACATATATGAAAGAGGGGAGATGATTGTGAGTCTTCCGTTTTCTGATGACCTGACGTTTTATATAAGTTCTCTGTCTGCACTTGCCGATGAACGCCCGAAATACAGGATGATAGTTCTTGAAAGGAAAGTCTATGACAATACCAAGGCGTTGATAGATTTTCGTCAGGGGAAATCTGATGTGGATACTACGCTTGAGGGCAATGCTCAGGAACTCAGGAGAATAGTAAGGTGCATCGAGGATGTTGTCGCGCGTGAAGAATTTGCCTTGGACTCATTGGTGGTGACTGCCTCATGTTCGCCGGAGGGTTCTTTTTCGTCCAATCGACGGCTGGCTGCGGCCCGTTCGGAATCTATGATGGAATATATAGGTGATTATGTTCCTGAGGAGTGGCGGGACAGTCTGAAGGCTTCTGAACTGCCGGAAAACTGGAAGCAGTTGTCTCTGCTTGTCGAGAATGATACTGTCATGCCGAAATCTTCGGTCCGGGCAATATTGAAGTTGATCGGAGAAATGAAGGATCCGGACAAGACAGAACGGAAAATGGCTTCGATGCCGGAGTACGGATACTTGAGAGAGAGGCTTTACCCTCAGCTGCGGAGTGTCAGTTTCAATTTCCATCTCCACCGCGTCGGGATGGTCAAGGATACCGTCCATACGACAGAACTGGATACCGTCTACATGCAGGGAGTGCAGGCGTTGAAGGATCTGGATTATAAAAGGGCGGTGGGCATACTGAGACCATACGATGATTATAATTCAGCCTTGGCTTTCATGTCGGCTGATTACAATCATTCTGCCTTGGATGTGCTGGGCCGGTTGGATGACTCGGATCCGAAAGTCTGTTATCTGAAGGCAATGGTACTTGCCAGGCTGGGACAACTGGAGGAGGCGATGAAATATTTTGAACTATGCCTGGTTTATGATCCTTATATGGAACACAGGGCTAATCTGGACCCTGAAATGTATTTATTAGTTAAAAGAAGACAAACAACCTTAAAATCAAATAGTTATGAGTAAAAATCTTTATTTTGCAGCATTTGCTGCTGCCTTTGCAATCGTTGGATGCAGTGAGAAAAGTGCGGACCTGGAAGGTAATGGAAATGTTGGAGAGAAAGTGCAGCTTACAGTCAATCTGCCGGGGATTCAGACCAAGGTGACCGGAGAACCGGCAGATGGAACTGTGAATGATGTGCAGATTTTTGTGTTTGATAGACATGGTGTTTTTGAAACATCACAGTCTGCATCGGCTTCTTCTGTATCTCTGACATGTACGACAGGTGAGAAGCAGATTGTGGCTTTGGTCAATGCTGAACCTGAAGCATCGGTGAGAAATATCAATGAATTGCGCTCGCGTACATCCGATCTTAAGGATTCGTCTCCGGAGAGCCTTGTCATGGCTGGAGAGAAGACCGTGACTCTGACGGCATCCGGATCTGTCGAAATGCCTGTCACGCGTCTGGCATCAAGAATCAGGCTTGTGGACGTGAGACCGGAATTTGAACTCCCTCAGCATCAGCAGCTTTCCTTTGAAGTCAGGGCCGTTTATCTGATAAATGTTGCAGGCGACAAGGCTTATCTGTCTTCACAGGCTCCGTCACTTTGGTACAATATGTCCGGCTATGATGCCTCGACATCTCCGGATTTTCTGTATGATGAAGTTGTTGATGGGACAGTGGCTTCCGGTTCCGGATATGATGTTGTCCATACATTCTATTGTTATCCTAATGCGACTGATGTCGATACACGACTGGTGGTCGAGGCAGAGGTCGGCGGCAATGTCTATTATTATCCTGTGACCTTGGATAGTGTAGAGCAGAACCGTTCTTATTCATGCAGTCTGAAGATAACACGACTCGGTTCAGATGATCCGGATACGCCGGTGGAGGATGGAACAGTGAAATTCACAGTCAAAGTCGAGGATTGGGTTGAGACTGAACTTGAGGAGACAATCTGATATAACTGATATGCTTATGAGACCGTTGGGAACGTTGGCAGCATTGTGCTGTATTCTTTCATGTTTATCATGTTCGGTAAAAGAGGACAGGAACGGTTGTCCCTGCAGGCTTGTATTGGATATGAGTGATGTGGATACCTCAATCGTGAAATCAGCAGAAATAGTGGTCAGCTCTCCTGACGGTTTCCTTTTCACGGGTATGCATTCCTTTTCCGGGGACGCTGATGAATGTGTTCTGGATGTGCCGAGAGGAGAAGTCTCTGTCGGTGTTTTTTACGGGGCTTCTGAGCTTATCAATAACGATTGCTCTCTGATCATTCCATATGGTGATGAGTGTCCGCAGATTTATATGCATTCGTCTGTCATAATGGCTGATGGGGAGCTTGAGAGGGAGTGTGTACATATGTATAAGAACTTCTGTGTGATGACATTACGGGTGCTTGCAGAGGAAGAGTTTCCGTTCCGGCTTGAAACCAGGGGCTGTGTAGACGGATATGTGCGTGGAGGAGCCCCTTCCGACGGAGACTTTGCCTATACGTCATTGCTTGACGGCGAGTCCGAGTGTGTTGTCAGGCTTCCCAGACAGGTTGACAATTCTCTGAAGCTGGAAGTCAATGATGGTACGGAAGTCCTCAAGACATTCGCTTTGGGTGAGTATCTGGAGGCATGTGGCTATGACTGGTCTGAGGATGACCTCAAGGATATCATCGTGACTCTGGATTATTCGTTGACCAGAATCCACCTTGAAGTCGAAGAGTGGAAGGAAGAGTATGTGTTCGATGTTGTAATTTAATGGAAAAGTGAAAAAATAGTTCGTAATTCAAAAACATTTCATATCTTTGCAGTCACTTTTCCAAAGCCCGAGTGGTGAAATGGTAGACACGCTCGTTTCAGGTGCGAGTGCTTCACGGCGTGTAGGTTCGACTCCTATCTCGGGCACCATAGAGTCCAGCAATCTGCTGGGCTCTTTTTTTTATGTCTGCAAATCCGATTTTTGAGGCTGAGGTGTGTCAGATATTTTCAAGATGTGCTATATTTACGGTGAATTCAAATATGTGTTATGAAAATTGCATTTCTTGATGCGGCTACAATGGGCGATGTTTCATTCGAGCCGTTTGAGCGTCTGGGCGAATTTGTCCGCTATGAAAGTTCTACAGCAGAGGAGGCTCTTGAAAGGGTGAGGGATATCGACGTCCTGCTGATCAATAAGGTACTGGTAAACAAGGCCCTCATTGATGCTGCCCCAAATCTTAAGCTTATATGCATCGCAGCAACCGGTGTCAATAATATAGACGTAGAATATGCTGCGTCTAAGGGGATACCTGTCCGTAATGCAGTAGGCTACTCCACTGATTCTGTAGTTCAGTCCACATTCATGCATATTCTTTCCCTTGTCGGGGGTGCTCCATATTTTGATGAAAGTGTAAAGTCCGGCAGATATTCCCGCAGCGGAATGTTCACCGATCCGAACTGGAACTGGCGGGAACTGGCAGGTAAGACCATAGGAATCATCGGTCTTGGCAATATAGGCCGTAAGGTTGCATCCGTAGCTGAAGCATTCGGGATGAAGGTATGCTATTTCTCTACTTCGGGTACGGGACATTGCAAGGATTATCCTTGTCTGCAGTTGGAAGAACTTCTGGCTGTATCTGATATAGTTTCCATTCATGCTCCATTGAATGACAGGACACTCAATCTCATCGGTGCAAAGGAGCTGTCGATGATGAAACCTGGTGCATATCTTGTCAATATGGGACGTGGAGCCATTGTAGTCGAGGCTGATCTGGCAGCAGCTGTAGATGCCGGTGTGATCGCCGGCGCCGGAATGGATGTGTTTGTTACTGAGCCGCTTCCGGAAGATCATCCTTATCTGAGGATGCAGCATCCCGAGCGTATGAGATTTGCGCCTCATGTGGCATGGGCCAGTGTTGAGGCCCGCAACAGGCTTGTCGGCATCATGGCTGAAAACATCAGCAAGGGTTGGGAGTAATAGCTGCATTTCATTTTATGGGAAAGTTGACAAAAGCTGTGAAAGGTCGTACCATGGAACTGCTGATTTTCGCAATCCTATGGCTTTTGATTTTTCTGCTTCCTGTACTTCAGGAACTTCTTAACATTTCCGGTGACAATGTTTTTTCCTGGAGGCATGTGCTTAATGTCTGGCGTGCTGCATTGCCGTTTCTGATAGCATTTCTGTTGCATGCTGTCTTCATACTGCCATTGTATAGCAAAAGACGAAAGGGCATCCTGTATACTGTGCTGACGGCAATTCTGATTCTGTCTTTTGCTGTTGGGATGCATCATGTAAGGCGTATACAGCATGAGCCTCGTCCGCATCCTAAGGAAATGCATAAGCCGGGGAAGGGCCATTTCCCTTCACCTGTCCTGATGGATTCTCTGATATTGCTCTTCCTGTTCGGCTTCGAGACGGCAGTGGCAGTATTATTCGAGTTCCGCAGGAAGGAGGCTGAACATAAGCAGCTAGAAAACATGAGAGTTCAGGATGAACTGAAATACCTCAAGGCACAGATAGACCCGCACTTCTTCATGAATATGCTCAATAATATCCATACCATGGTGGATGTCAATCCTGCGATGGCGCAGAGGATGATTCTGGAACTTTCCAAACTGATGAGGTATGTGTTGTATGAAGGATGCAATTCCTCCACATCCTTTTCAAATGAAGTGCAGTTCATATCAAATTATATCGATCTGATGCGTCAGCGTTATCCTGCCGATAAGGTGGAAATAAAGCTGGAAGTGCCGGAATCTCCGTCCTCTTCACTTTTCCTGCCACCTCTGCTCTTTATCTCATTTGTGGAAAATGCATTCAAGCACGGAGTGAGCTATGTGAGACAGTCATCCATATCTATCTCAATATCAGAGGATTCTGGAAAGGTGTGCTTTACCTGTACCAATACGGTTCCCCCGTCGGAGAACTTCTCAGCCTCAAATGGTGGTGTCGGATTGGCTAATGCACGCCGCAGACTGGACATACTATATCATGATAGTTATAAACTGGATATCCGTCAGTCAGAAGATTTATATAGTGTGAATTTAATTATACCGGGATTATGATTATAAGGTGTATTGCAATAGATGATGAGCCTATGGCTCTTGATAAGCTGAAGAATTATATTGAAAGGGTTCCGTTTCTGGAACTGACGGCTTTATGTGCAAGTACTTCCGAGGCTATGACGGTCATGGCCGAGACTTCCGTAGATGCCATGTTTGTGGATATAAATATGCCGGATGTCAGCGGGATGGATTTTGTGCGTGCTCTGAATGGTGGTCCTTTGGTTGTGTTTACTACGGCATATTCCGAGTATGCCGTTGAGAGCTATAAGATCAATGCGGTCGATTATCTGCTCAAACCATATGGCTTTGAGGATTTCCAAAGAGCGGCATTCAATCTGAAAAAGGCATTCCAGCAACAGAATCAGGGCAGTACGGCGGTGAAGAATGATTGCCTTTTCCTGAAGGTAGATTACCGCTATGTACGTGTCGAACTGGACGATGTGATATACGTAGAAGGTATGAATGAATACCTTAAGTTCTATCTGAAGTCAGGAGATCCTCTACTGACGCATACCACCTTCAAGCAGTTGAGCGGTTGCCTTCCGGAGAACTTTCTTCAGGTACACAGGTCGTATGTCGTCAATATGAATCACGTGCGTGAGGTGGAACGTTCAATCATCCTGATGAGCAATGGGGCCCGCATCTCGATAAGCGACAGCAACAAGGACGCATTCATGCAGTATCTTCAGAAATTCAGCATTCAACGTAAGACTCAGTCCTGAAAAATCAAGGTGAAAATTATGGACATATAACCCCTTGACATACAAGTGGTCAGCACCTGATCCGGTGGGACAAAACGTCCCACCGGATTGCTAGTTATATTGCTGGTAGCCAATGCGTTAAGTGACAATGATGTATATGGGTGTAGGATGGCATTTCCGAGTATCCTTTTCAGTAGCTACAGCTTGGGGCAGAAATGGCCAAAATTAATCCAAGCGGTAAGCTTGGTCAGGGTCTTACCACAACCTTCAATCGGATAAACGAAAGTCAGCTCCACACTTACGGATCAACGGAAAAGGTAGGTTGGTAAATTTAGTCTTGTTGTCTTTGTGGTATGGTGACGAAGCCATATTTTTAGATCTACAGAAAAAGCACCCCGCATCCTTGCAAAAGAATCAAGCCATTTTTTTGCAAGGATTGCCGTTTGGGGTTCAAAATGACGTTTTTGATCCATTATTTGGAATCCTCGCACAAAAAAGTGACATTTCTTATGCGAGGAAATTCCTTTCTTTATCTTCAGACTGACTAAGATCTTTGCGTAGTGCAGGGCACCGCAGCTGGCAAATACGCCAGCCAGCTCCTCAAAGCAAGCTGCGCGAGCTACGCCAAGGGGCTCGCTCCACATGCCTCGTTTTACCAACCATTTTTGTCAATTATATCCCATTTTTGTCAATTATATCAAAAAGAAAAAGGACAAACCCTCAATTCTGAAGATTTGTCCAGTGTGGCTCCCGAACTTGGACTTGAACCAAGGACCCTCTGATTAACAGTCAGAGAAATGCTAAAATTCTGAATATTCGGAATACTCGTAAGGTGTTGATTATGAGTTGAAAGTAATCTTTGACTGCCTTGCTGAGCCTTCGTCTCTGGAATAAATGTTAGTGCTTTTGTTAGTGCAATTTTGATGTATGGAGACGACTGCTACAGTGAAACTTGTATTGGATTCCCGTTAGAAGGAAGAATCAAGAAAACAACTCAAAATCCGCGTTACCTTTGAACGGATTCCACGATTGTATAGTACAGAAACAAAGGTGCTGTTGACGAAGGAGGAATTAGAGAATCCGAAGTTGAAAGCTCATAAGTACGCTATGGAGAAGGTGAAGCGTTCTTTGTCTGTAGCAAATGAAATTGTCCGGGAACTTGGGCAAAAATTTACCTTCGATGCGTTTGGCAGAGAGTACAAGCAACGACTATATGCAAGGGCAGATGATAAGTCCTTGTTTACGGTGGTTGCGGATAGGTATATTGAAAGTCAGGAACTGCAACCTAAAACGATAGCCTCGTATCGTACTGCGGTAAATTGGTTGTGTAGATTCTCAACAAAGCCAAAGTTTTCTCTGATGACCGATTGCAAAGGATTTCTTCATCCTGTCGTTGCAGTTAAGCGGAGCAAATCTGGGCGATATATTGGCGTTGAGGAACGAGAATATAGTTAACGGGGAAGTGTGCTTCAGAAGACGGAAGACTAGAAAGAGCGGGCTTATAACAGTCATACCGTTTACTTCCGTTGCAAATGAAATAATGAGACGGTATGGCGTTTTGAACTCAGCGAAACCATCCGACTACATCTTGACATATCTTGTTAATTGTACTACTCAGAAGTCAATCGACAATAAGATTCACGATGTGATCAAGAGAATTAATAAAGGGTTGGAGTCAATTTCCAAGAATCTGCATCTATGGAAACTTACAACATATCATGCGAGGCATACTTACGGAGCCCATGCTCAATCTGTTTTGAGCGCAGAACAACTTCAGAAGTTCTTTGGACATACATCAAGTCGCACGACACAAACATATCTCCAGTCAATATCGCGGTCTGTAAGGGACAAGAACAGGGAACTGTTGGAAAGAATCGTCCCCAAATAAAGACAGAGATAACACCATAAGGCATTATCTCTGCTATGAAACCGAGGGAGGGTAATAGCGTATCTTTACTTAGATACGGTCACGGATGTTTCCGAGCAGGCAACCCTATACCTACGCCAGTGACTCCGAACCTTCTCTTTCCTGCCGAGGTGAAAGCGTATGTACGCCCTCACTCTGACAAGCTTCAAGACCACTACTCTCGTAGTTGCTTGGACTGTCAGATGCGAGACTCGTTTCTTCATAATTGCTAATAGAGTAAGTGTTCGAGTCTTCTCGGAGCGTCCTACAAATCTACATCTCCGGTAATGGTGCCAAAAACAGTTGGTGAAAGTATATATAAGTAATTGAAATATAAAATTTTATGAGTAGTTTGATGAAACACGTTTCATCAAACTACTTTTTTATGGGTAAAATCAGACGTTCCAGGTGTCCTCATTGTGAC
>JAZQEN010000020.1:0-20335 GCA_045539015.1 Candidatus Cryptobacteroides sp. | reverse complement strand
AAGAGCGGCTAAAGGCAAATATCTTTTTATGCTTTTCATATTGAATTCTGTTTTTGAATGTTATTCCCAACCCTTGTTCTGGCCGAGCTGCGGATTGAGCTGGCACTCGTTAGAAGGAAGAGGATAGAGATAGTTCTTCTCCGCCCATACGCATCCGTCATACTTGATCACACATCCGTTCTCATCGAGAGGGCTTGTCTGATTTGCCCATGAAGTCTCGAACTGAGTACCCTTCCAGAGGATACCTACACGATTGCCAGGCATCTCGATCTCAGCAGTCTTCCATCTCTTGAGGTCGTCGATACGGAATCCCTCATGGAAGAGCTCTACTGTACGCTCTGCGCGGATTTCCTCGAGCATATCGAGACCGTTTGCCTCAACCAACTCGTTTGAAAGCTTGACCATGTCAGGATTTGAACGCTTGCGGACAAGGTTGAGGGAAGCATCAAGCTGTGCATTGGTGATGGCACCGTTGAGCTCATATACAGCCTCTGCGTAGTTGAGGTAAACCTCAGCAAGACGGATTACAGGGAAATCATATCCCTCGCTTGCGTCTGCAACCTGACGTTCTGTAGCCCACTTGTATGTTGCATATCCGGTATTTCCGAATACTGATGCTGTCATGGCCTTGTCACCTTCTGCGTCTGTAGCATCCCATGCAGTACGCCACTTACCGTCATTATTCCAATACTTCTGACCATGTCTGAGCAGAGTGGCATTCATACGGTTGTCCCTGTTGTCGAACTCAGATGTCACAGAGTTGAAACCTTTGAACTGAGGAGACTTCTCGATAGGGAGACCGTCCTGGCAACGATACATTGTAGCGAGCTTGCGTGTAGGGAAGAATGCAGATGCTGTAGCATGAGTGATGTTGAGGCCGATAGGCTTGAGCACTTCGTCATGACGTCTTGCGAGAATGTATTCCTTGTTGTCTGCCTTTGTCAGTCCTGCAGGATTACACTGAACGTTCTCAAGGATGAACATGTAGCGATAGCTGTCACGTCCGCCGAGAGCCTCACTGTAAAACAATTGGAACTGACCGTCAGCCATTACTTTCTCAGCAGCCTTCGCTGCCTCATCAAACAGAAGTTCAGCTTCTGTCATATTGTTATTGTGATACTTCTGCCATGTTCCTTCATAGAGAGCGACCCTTGAGAGGAACGCATTGGCAGCAGACTTGCAGAGACGTCCGTCCTCTGCAGGAGTCTCCGGCAGAAGTTCCGCAGCATTCTTAAGGTCTGCAACGCAGGCCTTGATCACTTCAAGACGGTCGTTGCGCTTGCCATAGAGCTTCTCATTATCGAGGTCTACAGGCTCAGTCACATGGATGACATCTCCAAAGAGCTGAACCAGGTCGAAATAGCAGTATGCTCTGAAGAAGTATGCTTCTCCCATAGGAGTGGCAATGGCATTCTTGTCTGAGAACGACTCGGCGTTCTGAAGAAGAAGGTTGGTATAATAGATCTTCTTATAGTTGCCGCTGTAGTTTCCATCTGAAGTCGGGATGGTATTTGTTCCCTTATTGAAAAGGTTTTCACCTGTTCCGACCAGAAGGTCCGAACGGAAGTCAGAGTGAGGGCCGTCTGAGACACCGGAACTCTGGAAATCTCTTGTCCAGCCATAGAACTGGTTGGCAAAGAGAGCGTAGTTGGCGGCTTCTGACCATACGTGGTCATCCGCCATCTGCGACTTAGGATTGAGGTCCATACATGAAACTGCCATGATGGCCGCTCCCAAAGCGATTATTGTATTTCTTATTGCTTTTCTCATGGCTGATTAGAATGTAAGGTTAACACCGAAAGTGAATGATCTGAGGAATGGGTAACGTGAAGTTGTGCTAGGGTTGCTCTTTGCCTCAGGATCCCATCCGTCAAGAATCTTCGAATACTCCCAAAGGTCTGTTCCTGTGAAATAGAAGCGGCATCCGGAAACTCCTGATCCCTCCTTGAACAACTTGTCAGGAAGAGTATATCCGAGAGATACGTTCTTGAGTCGGATATATGCTCCGTCAGAAACTGACCAGCTTGATGCCTGGTAGTTGTAGCTGTTGATGTTGCTCTTGTTGGTGTATGTAGGATAGTGTCCGTCCGGATTGCTTGTGCTCCATGTCTTGCCAACTGTATGGTTAGTAGTGTTGGTATAGAGAGCACGCATAGGAACTGTCCAGTTGTTCACGCCATTGAATACCGTGCGGTTTGCCGCACCCTGGAATACCACAGACAGGTCAAGCCCCTTCCATCCGAGACCTACATTGAACGAGTACTGGATCTCAGGAGTGTCCGAACCAAGGTATACATAGTCAAGCTCTGTGAGCTTGCCGTCTCCGTTCTCGTCAACGAACATGTTGTCACCAAGTCTGAGCTCCGTAGGCATTCCGATGGTGTTGTTAGGATAATACTTCTCGACATATGCGCTGAGCTGCTCCTCTGTCTGGATCTTGCCGCCATAACGGAGACCGAAGAGAGAGTTGAGAGGATATCCCTCACGGTTGCTTACATATGATCCTGCAGTTATAGCTGCATCACCTCCGAGGTCAACAAGCTTGTTGCGTGCGAATGTGAATGTTCCGCCGAGGCTGTATGAGAAGTCACCGATATGGTCTTTCCACTGGATCATACCCTCATAACCCCATGCTCTGAAGACACCGTTATTGGTCTGTGGAGCAGCATCTCCGATAAGCGAAGGATAGCTGATGCCCACAAGCATGTTGTCGTTATGCTTCATGAAGCCTTCAATTGTACCGGTGAGACGGTTTCCGAAGAGACCGAAATCGAGACCGACGTTATAGTTCTCAATGCGCTCCCACTGACGTGTAAGCGACACGAGCTTTCCGTTTGTAGTGATCTGTGAGAGGAGACCTGAGCCTACAAGCGCACCTGATGATGCTGAAGGGTTGTAAAGGAGGACACCGTCATAGTTGTCGATACCACTCTGGTTACCTACTTCACCATAAGAAGCGCGGAGTTTGAGTTCATCGAGCCACTCTGCGTCATCAAGGAAGCCCTCCTCAGCGATACGCCATGCAAGCGAGCCGCCCCAGAAGAATGCCCATCTGTTCTCTGGCTGGAACTTTGAAGAACCGTCATAACGTGCGTTGAGCTCTACGAGATATTTCTCCTTGTAGTCATAGTTTGCTCTTGCGAAGAGAGAAGCGATCGCCCACTGATACTTGTTAGGGCTGACGAGAGTGATCTCACCAGAGCCGTTGACGATCTCAAGGTTTTCCTGGATATCCTCAGCCTTTACACCGAAGTAAGTATAGTCCTTGAACTCATACTGACCTCCGAGAGTCACGTTGAGGTTGTGGTTTCCATTGAATGAATGATGACCGTTGAGGTATCCTGACACTGAATAGAAATCAGTCGAGCTTGCAGTCTGCGAGTAGTAAGTTTCGGCTGCTGTAGGCTTTGTGAGGACCTTCTTTGTTCCTGCATAGTTATAGAAGTCGATAGACTTCGAAACTGTGTTGCGCTCCGCAGTCGAAGTGTTGTAGCCGAGATTGAGGTTGAAATCCAACCATTTTGTGATCTTGGCCTTGAATGTCTCGCTGATGTTGATAGCTGATACCGAGAGCTTGTTATCTCCGCCGAACTCAGCAAGAGCTGCAGGAGAAGCCCATGTACCCCAGCCGTAAGCCTTTCCGTCCTGAGAGAACATCGGAAGACCCGGCATAGGCATGTTGATAGTCAGCATCGAACCTACGTTAGTAGGAGCCACCTGCTCCTGACGGTTGTAGGAAATCATCGACTCGAGAGAGAGCCAGTCTGTAATCTGGAAAGTATTGTTGACTCTCAGGTTGAAACGCTGGTTGTTGTTGTTTCCGTAAACGAGTGGAGAACCGTCATAGAGGTAACCGGCTGAAACTCTGTAAGAGATCTTGTCTGAACCACCGGAAACACTGAGGTTGTGGCTTGTTGACCAGGACTCGTCGAAGAGACCGTTGAGCCAGTTCACCTTGTCATCAAACACGAAGTCTGAAACGTCTGTGAACGCTGTAGTTCCGTACGGGTTGGCAGTCTTGGTAAGGTCAATGTACATACCCTTGTACTGCTGAGCAAGTTTTGCGTAGTTGTACCAGGTATGGTTGGTGTTGTTATCATTCTCGAGAGCTGTCATGATGGCATCCGACCACTGGTCGATATCCATAAGCTCCGGCATGAGACCTACAGTCTTCATGCTGACAGAACCCGAATACTCAACTTTTGCCTTACCCTTTGCACCTGCCTTGGTTGTGATGAGAACCACACCACCTGCTGCACGTGAACCGTAGATGGCAGCAGCACCGTCCTTGAGGAAGGACATTGACTGGATGTCAGAAGGGTTGAGCAGGCGCATCTCGTTGATGCTTTCGTAAGCTACTCCGTCGATGATTACGAGAGGCTCCACGTTGTTCTTTGAAGATGCACCACGAAGGCTCATTGACCAGCCCTCATCACCAGGAGCTGAAGATCCACGAGTGATGATCACACCGGGAACCTGTCCCTGAAGCGCCTGAAGAGGACTGGAGAGGGAACCTTTCTCCTTAAGCATCTTTTCATTGGCAACGGCGATCGCACCGGAAAGAGTCTCTTTCTTCTGTACACCGTAACCTACCACTACCACTTCCTCGAGGAGAGTCGTGTCGTCCTGAAGAGTGATGGTGATACCGTTTCTCATAGCGGCCTTCGCATCCTTGTAGCCCATGAAAGACGCTGTAACAGGCGTACCTTCTGATACTTTAAGGGTGAAGTTACCGTCAAGGTCTGTCTGAGCACCTGTAGAGGTACCGTCGACAATTACCATAGCGCCGATTACAGGAACACCTGCATTGTCGACCACCTTGCCGGAGAGCTGCTGCTGTGCATAAGCCTGCCCCCCCCAACTCAAAAGTGCCGGGATGAGCATTACCTGCAAGGCTTTTCTAAGAATTGATGATAATCTCATAAGTTATTAGTTTTATATAATAGTGTTGTTACTATTTCTTTTTACAATGCCATTCTCAACGCCGTCCTTACCTTGGTTCTGGTGCGGAAGATATGGTTCTCCACCGTTCTCTCGCTCAGGTCAAGACGACGCGCGATTTCCTTGGCGCTCTCTCCCTGATGGACAAACATCATATATATATCCCTTCCTTTCTCCCCCGCAGATCTCAGCGCCAGCTCCTCGATCCTGATCACATCAGATACCTGCACCTTGGCATCAGCATCCTCGACGGAAACAGGCGAATGAGCAAAGAAATAATCCTGAGCACGGATGCTGCAGGCATGACGCCGGTACCAGTCCACTACCAGACCATGAGCTACGGAATATATGAATCTTCGGATTGTCTGCTCGGAAAGCACACGTCCCGGAGCAAGAAGAGACTCGAATGTATCCTGAACGATATCCTCCACATCAGCTGAAGCACCGATACGCTTTGCCACATAGCCACAAAGAGCATCGTACATGGTACGATACGCCTTGGAGACGATCTCGTTCTGACGAGACATCACAGTGGTTTGGTCAGCGTTCAATGTGGTATGGTTATCAGTTTACAGATGCAAAATTACTAAAGCAAGGTTTTTAGGCAGGATTCATTTTGTAACAGAGTTGAGGACGTTTTGTCACAATGCATTTTCCGGTGCAGAATGTATTGTTTTTAAATGTATATTTGCATCAGAAGCATAATTTGACACTATGAGACGTATTCTGGTTGCCGGTCTTCTCGCCGGTCTTTCACTTTCAGCCGCAGCTCAGCAACCATCGCAGAGCTGGAACCCGGACAAGGGAGAAAACTACATCAACCCTGTTCTGAACGCAGACTATTCCGACCCGGACGTGTGCAGGGTCGGCGATGATTTCTATATGACATCTTCTTCGTTCTGCAGCTTCCCGGGCCTGCAGGTTCTGCACTCCACAGACCTCGTCAACTGGGAAATAATCGGAGCTGCGCTTACCGACTACCCGGGGCCGGACTGGTCGGACGAAAGGCAGTGGGAGACCCTCGGACAGAGGCTGGACACACCGGACCTCCCGCTTCCGGGAGCGCAGGAGTGGCGCACCATCCCTCAGCATGGAAACGGAGTGTGGGCTCCGGCTATCCGCTATCACGACGGGGAGTTCTACATCTACTGCGGAGATCCGGACAGAGGCATCTTCATGGTCAAGACTGATGATCCTCGCGGAAAATGGAGCGATCCTGTATGGGTGGTGAAGGCAAAGGGATTCATCGACCCTTGCCCGCTTTGGGACGAGGACGGAAAGGCATATCTGTCGCACGGATGCGCAGGCAGCCGTGCAGGACACAAGAGCGTGCTCTTCGTGGCACCGATGTCTGAAGACGGCACCCGTCTTCTCGGCCAGAGCCGCATAGTCTATGACGGACATGAGACCCAGCCGACAATCGAAGGCACCAAGTTCTATAAATATAATGGTAACTATTACATCTTCTCTCCTGCCGGAGGAGTGCCTACAGGATGGCAGGTGGTGCTCAAGGCTTCAAGCCCTTGGGGACCTTACGAGGAGAAGGTGGTCATGGCTCAGGGAAAGTCACCTGTCAATGGCCCGCATCAGGGCGCATGGGTTGACACCCCTGCCGGAGAGCACTGGTTCATGCATTTCCAGGATAAGGACGCATACGGACGCGTGGTGCACCTTCAGCCTATGACATGGACTGACGAAGGATGGCCTGTCATCGGCGTTGACAAGGACGGCGACGGCGTCGGAGAACCGGTAATGAAATACAGAAAGCCTGCACTGAAGTCTTCCGGCGTCTTCCAGCCTGCAGAGAGCGACACTTTCGCAAGCACGGAGCTCGGTCTCCAGTGGCAGTGGCACGGCATTCCTTCGCCTTATTGGTATTATATGGACGCGGGCGCACGAGAGACTCACACAAACGGTCTCGGAGCGTTAAGGCTATATTCAGTGGACCAGGCCGAGGGCTGGCGCAACCTCGGAGACTCTCCGAACCTCTTGCTCCAGAAGACACCTGCCGACGAATTCACAGTCACAGCAAAGCTCCGCTTCATCCCTAACCCTCAGCTTAAGGAAAAGGGTGAGAGCTGCGGATTCGTTCTCATGGGTCTCGACTACGCCACAATAAAGCTGGTAGACACGCAGGATGGAGTCGTTCTCCAGTATGTGGAGTGCCGCGACGCTTTGAACGGCACGGCAGAGCAGGTACTGAAGACCATTCCTTTGGAGTCAACACCGCTTCCGATGCCTTATTCAAACACATACATGTCTACCACAGTTCCTCCTGTAGCTCCGCTCGCATATGCAGCTGCTGACGTGTTCGTAAAGATGAAGGTGGAACCTCGCGAGAGAAAGGGCAATGTTCCTGACCTCACTGCAAGATTCTGGTACAGTCTTGACGGGAAGAAGTGGGTGGAAATGACAAACCAGGCCTTCGTTGGAAGACCTGGCAAATGGATAGGTGCCAAATTCGGATTCTACTGCAACCGCCTTGCTCCTAAGAACGACAGCGGATGGATGCAGGTCGACTGGGTCGAAGTCACCCGTTAGCAGCCTAAAGACTCTTGATTATTGCAAGGGCGTCAGCACAAAGCTTTGTGATTGCGCCCCAATCCTTTGCGGCAATCGCTTCCTTAGGGAAGAGGTTGCTGCCCATTCCTACGCATGTGACTCCTGCCTTGAACCATCCTTCGAGGTTCTCCTTGGTAGGTTTCACACCGCCTGTCACCATAATCTGGCTCCATGGCATAGGAGCCTTCAGTCCCTTTACGAAAGCTGGTCCGAGAACATCGCCAGGGAAGACCTTGCAAAGGTCACATCCCAGCTCCTGAGCCTTTCCTACTTCTGATACGGTACCGCATCCCGGGCAGTAAGGCACCAGACGGCGGTTACATACCGGAGCTATTTCCGGATTGAAGAGAGGACCGACAACGAAGTTTGCTCCGAGCTGGAGATAGAGGGCTGCTGTTGCAGGGTCTACTACCGATCCGATACCGAGGATCATTCCAGGGAGCTCCTTGTTGGCATATTTCACCAGTTCACCGAACACTTCATGTGCGAAGTCTCCGCGATTTGTGAACTCGAATGCACGCACGCCACCTTCGTAGCATGCCTTAACGACTGCCTTTGCAGTCTCAAGGTCGGCATGATAGAAGACAGGAACCATTCCCGTCTCCTTCATCGCCGCTATCACTTGCTGTTTGTTGTATTTTGCCATAATTCTATGTTTACGACTATGCGATATTATACCCGAATATCCTTACTAGACACCGTCCGACACTTTTTTGACCATTTTTATGTAGGACGGTACCGAAAAGCACATCAAATACCCTCTTTTGGGCACCGTCCGACAACTTTTTGCCGATTTTTATGTTGGACGGTAGACGTTTGATATAGATTTCTCGACTCGCTTCGCTCGCTCGAAATGACAGAGTGCCGCTCGGTCGAAATGACAAAGTGGCGCTCAATCGAAATGACAAAGTGCCGCTCGCTCGAAATGACAGGGTGTCGCTCGCTCGAAACGACAGGAGGACAACCGCTGGTCGCATATGTCATTCCGAGCTTGACGAGGAATCTTGTCAATTAACGTGAAACACGTCCGGAGCCATCACCCTTCATGAGGTTCTCGACTTCGGCTACTGTCACCTGGTTGTAGTCACCGTAGATAGTATGCTTGAGGCATGAAGCCGCAACTGCAAAGTTGAGAGCCTTCTGGTCGTCGTCGGTGTAAGTGAGAAGACCGTAGATGAGTCCGCCCATGAACGAGTCACCGCCGCCGACACGGTCAACGATGTGGGTGATGTCGTAGCGTGGAGACTGATAGAGCTTGCCGTCGCTGTAGAGGACGCCGCCCCATGTGTTATGGTTTGCGTTGATGGAGCCACGGAGAGTGATGATCACCTTCTTTGCACGTGGGAACTTTGCCATGAGCTGAGTGCAAACGCTCTCGAACTCCGCTGCATTCACCTCGCCATGAGTTGCAGTCACGTCGAAGCCCTCCGGCTTGATGCCGAACACCTTCTCAGCATCCTCCTCGTTTCCAAGGATCACGTCGCAGCCTGCAACAAGCTCAGGCATCACCTCAGATGCAGTCTTGCCATATTTCCAAAGGTTCTTGCGGTAGTTGAGGTCGCATGAAACCTTCACGCCGAGCCTGTTAGCCGCCTGGATAGCCTCAAGACATACGTCAGCTGCGCCCTGGCTGATAGCCGGAGTGATGCCGGTCCAATGGAACCAGTCTGCTCCCTCGAATACCTTCTCCCAGTCGATCATTCCCTTCTCGATCGTAGCGATAGAAGAGTGTGCGCGGTCGTAAACGACCTTGCTTGGACGTGCCACAGCACCGGTCTCAAGGAAGTATATTCCGAGACGGTCACCGCCGAATACGCAGTGCTTTGTTCCTACGCCATAGCTGTGAAGATCCTTGATACAGCTCTGAGCGATGTCATTTTTAGGGAAACGGGTAACGAACTCTGTCTCGATGCCATAATTGGCAAGAGATACAGCTACATTAGCCTCTCCGCCACCGAAAGTAGCCTCAAACTGTTTTGCCTGAGAAAACCTGAGATATCCAGGTGTTGCAAGGCGGAGCATGATCTCGCCGAATGTGATTACTTTTGCCATAATGATTTATTTAGATCCCCGGTCAAGCCGGGGATGACTTTGACTATCTCATTTCAGTGTAAGGAATCTCGTCCTTGTCACCGTAGTTGAGGTTTTCACCGCCCATTCCCCAGATGAACATGTAGTTGCTTGTTCCTGCGGCTGCGTGGATCGACCACTCAGGTGAGGTGATGGCCTGCTCGTTCTGCATCCATACGAGGCGCTGCTGCTTAGGCTCGCCCATGAGGTGGCAGATCGCGTTGCCAGGAGTTACGTTGAAGTAGAAATATGCCTCCATACGGCGTGTGTGGGTGTGAGCCGGCATTGTGTTCCATACGGAACCTGGAAGAAGCTCTGTGAGGCCCATCTGGAGCTGGTTTGTTCCGCCACCCTTTACCTTGCCGAGAACAGAGCTTACGATGAGCTGGTTCACGATGCGGTCGTTGCTGTCCTCCATCTTACCGTAGTGGTCAGACTGTGCGATAGCATACTTCTTAGGGTCTGCGTTCTTGTCAGTTGTGATGAGCTGAGTCACATATTCCTTGTATGCAGGAGTAGAGTTGATGTAGAACTTTGCAGGGTTTGCAGGATCTACGCTTCTGAAAGTGACCTCCTTCTTGCCGCAGCCCACATAGAGGCCTTCCTTGAATGACATCGCATACTCCATGCCGTCAACTGTCACGACGCCGTCGCCGCCGACATTGATCACGCCAAGCTCGCGTCTGTCGAGGAAATGCTCAGCCTTGAGCTCATCGAAAGTCTCGAGAACGAGGGTCTTGCTCACTGGCATCACGCCACCATAGATAAGACGGTCGTAAAGAGTGTATGTAAGGTTGATCTCGTCCGGAGACATCACCTTCTCCATAAGGAATGCACTGCGGAGGCGCTCTGTGTCATAATGTTTTACGTCATCTGGATGACATGCTGTCTGAACTGTATAGTTCAACTGTGCGTTTGCTGCTACTGTCATAAGACTCATGAGTGTGAATAAAACTATTTTCTTCATAATATTGTTATTGATTATTTTCTGCTTTATCTGAATTCCCTGCAGACTTCTGGTATCTGTTGATGGCTCTGCGGTTCAAAACCATGAAGAACATGGTGAAGAGCACGAGGATTCCTGCACCGACCCACTTGAAAGTGTGTGTCAAGTGGAAGATTATCCAAGCCAGCGGGCTGGAAGCAAAGTCAAGAGAACCACCCTCGAATCCGGCCGGAATTGCTACGGCAGCATCTCCGGTAGTCGCATATACATCCTGAGCTGCCTGTGTGAAGAACGGAGCGAGGTTTGTAACCATCAACAGTCCGAACAACATCATTATAAGACCGATGATGAATGTCTTTACAACATTGCCCTTTGTGATAGGCAGAATCATTGGGAATACGTAGAACATTCCTGCAAGCGATGCAAGAGGAAGGAACTCGTTGCCAGGAAGGATCACTGCAAGAACAAGTGTTGCAGGTATGAGCAGGAGGGAAACCACCAGAGTAGTCGGATGGCCAATGACAAGAGCCGGACTCATACCGATGTTGAGACCCTTCGCTCCCTTGAACTTCTTATCTATCAGTCCACGGGTTGCATCTGAGATAGGACGCAGACCCTCAATGAACAATGATGTGATGCGAGGGATGAGCTCCATCACAGCACCCATCTTGATTCCAAGGCCAAGGATGTATGGGATACGGTCCACCACTTCAGCCCAACTTGTACATGAAAGGGCTCCGATTATGATTCCGACTATGATTCCAAGGAAAAGAGGCTCTCCCAGAAGTCCAAACTTCTTTTTCATTCCTTCGGCATCGATGCTCAGCTTGTCCATACCCGGGATCTTGTCCAGCAACTTGTTGAGCAGCTCTGCAAATGGCACAAAGCCCTGACAGAAAGGCTGAGGGATGGATATTCCTTCCATCTTGTCATAGAACTTCTGGAAGCGGTCAGCAGTGTAGTCAGCAAGAATCAGCGTGAGGATGTAGCATATGATTGCTGCGAAGAATCCCCAAAGTATGCTGTCGGCAGCAAAGTAGACTATGGCGCCGATGAAGGCGAAATGCCAATAATTCCAAAGGTCGATGTTTACTGTTCTGGTCGTTCTTGTCAGGAGCATCAGAAGGTTGACTCCTAGACATACCGGAATGATGAATGCTCCGACTGAAGTGTTATATGCAACTGATGCAGCCGCTGGCCATCCCATATCGAAGACCTTGAGCTGAAGTCCATAGTTGTTCACCACATCTCCGAGGGCTGGTCCCAAAGTGCTTGTGAGGAGTGATGTGATTACGGAAAGTCCCACAAATCCCACTCCGACAAGGAGGCCGCTCTTGAGCGATTTGTTGACACCGACACCGATACAAAGTCCAAGGATAGTGAAGATTATAGGCATCATTACGGCCGCACCCAGTCCTATGATGTAACTGAAGATGCTTTCGATAACGCCGACCTTCTCTTCAACTACAACTTCGACAGGTGCATTTTCCTGTGCGGCATATGCCTCAAGATAAGCAGTCCATTCTTCCTGAGACTCAACGTCTGAATGATCCCAACCGGCGCCCCAGAAGTATTCGAATGAGCTACCTGGCACATATTCATTGTAAACCATCAGGTGACCGTCAGCTTCCTTTGCGTCAAGCATTCCGGAAGGATAGACATGGCCGACGAAGAGTGTTCCGTTATCTACATCCATTGTCGGATCTGCGTTCAGCGTAGTTGCAGGATATGAAATATATCCCTTCTCTACGCTTGCAACACCTTCACGACCGCTTCCGGGGCAAAGCACGATGCCTGAAACGAGTGCAGTCGTATCTGCAAGGCCTTCAAATGAGACGCTTGTATGATTGAGACGCGAGCCTGCGTCAAGAGTGATGATACGGGTCTCTGTTACAGTCTCTTCTCCAATCTGCATAGGCCTGAATGAAACCTTCATCCTGTAGCGGAGAGGACCGTTGTCCAGGAACTCGACAGCATCGTAGCACCTCGGATACATGATCTCACCATCATATACGAGGGCGGCAATGCCTGCACCAAGTGTCGGGCCCACTGCGTAGCAATCCATTCCATAACCATGGTCCACATGGTATGAGATGGAATCCATGAGATATCTGTGAGCTGCAACTTCATCCGACAGGAGCAGTTCACCATGCTTTTTCCACTCTTCAGAGTCCTTCACCTCAGCTTTGTAAAGAATATCGAGGACAGGCAGATTTGTACCTCTCTTGGCAAAGATGTCATATCCGGAAGGAGTATCCTCCTTATGACCGTACATTCTGAAGCCGATGAGGTCATTCTCCCATGCAAGGTCATTGTCCTTGCCTTCATAAATTTTTCCACAGGCAAGGGTCTGAACCTCTGCAGGCGCTCCTTTGCTGAAGGTGAATTTCTGATTCTCCTTGGCTTTGAGAGCTGTCTGGAAGATGACTTGTCCGTCACTTGTTATCTGATAGGCGACTTCCTTGCCGTCCTGTCCCTTGAGAACGAAGGTTTCTCCCTCAGCAAGGTCAAGCTGCGAGTTCACCTCTGCAAGATCGACCTCCACCATTTCCGGAAGACGGTCTGAGTCAAGAGGGTTGCTCACAGAGACGGTAAATTCGTCGCTGCTGCATGATGCCAGGAATGGCAACACACATATTAGCGCTGATAAGAATCTTTTCATAAGTTTTATTTAGGCTGCTTTCCGATGTATGCAAGAATACCTCCGTCAACATAGAGGACATGTCCGTTCACGAAGTCTGATGCGTTGGATGCAAGGAATACAACCGGTCCCATGAGGTCCTCAGGATTTCCCCAGCGCTCTGCAGGAGTCTTTGCTACGATGAACGAGTCGAACGGATGGCGGCTGCCGTCCGCCTGACGCTCGCGGAGCGGAGCTGTCTGCGGAGTAGCGATGTAGCCCGGTCCGATACCGTTGCACTGGATGTTGTATGCGCCGTACTCTGATGCTATGTTCCTTGTGAGCATCTTGAGGCCGCCCTTAGCTGCAGCATATGCTGAAACGGTCTCGCGACCAAGTTCAGACATCATCGAGCACACGTTGATGATCTTTCCTGCCTTCTTCTCCATCATTCCCGGAAGAACCGCCTTTGCACAGATATAAGGAGCGACAAGGTCGATGTCCACAACCTGACGGAATTCCTCTGCAGCCATCTCGTGCATAGGGATGCGCTTGATGATGCCGGCATTGTTCACGAGGATGTCGACAGGGCCGAGAGTCGCAGCGATGTCGGCAACCATTGCCTTTACGCCTTCCTCATCAGTACAGTCGCAGATATATCCCTTAGCCTCGATGCCAAGTTTCTTGTATTCCTCGAGAGCCTTGTCCATATTTGCCTGCGTGCGACAGTTGAAAGCGATCTTTGCGCCGGCCTCAGCAAGAGCCTGAGCCATTGCGAATCCGATACCATAGGCAGCTCCTGTTACCAGAGCAACTTTGCCTTCAAGAGAGAAATTTACCATAGTGTTATTTTTTATGTTCTACTTCAGATTACCTAACCTACAAAATTAGATGTTTATCATCAGCATTCCAACTCCGAAATATGACAAAATGTAACAAGATTAGGGTAAAAATCTTCAAAAATGAAAAAATCATAAAACAAACAGCCGCCATTGCTTATACTCAATGGTACTCACAAATGGCGGCTGTTTGCTTCTGGAGAATCTCTACGATTCCAAAACAATTACAATTCCGATTCCTCAATTCCGACAATTGCAGCGACTTCCGGTCCTGAAAATCCTTTTGCCAACAATTTCGCAGCTATTTCTCTGGCCTTAGCTAACTCTCCTTCCTCTCTTCCTATTTCCAATCCTTCCTCTCGACCTTCTGCCTTGCCTTCCGCCAGAGCTTTTGCCCTGCCTTCTTCAAGTTGCTCGGCAATACTGTTGCGAATGTCATTCTCTGTCATAATGCTTTCTTCTATTTTTAGGCGTTGTTCCAGTGTCATTCTTGCTAATTCAGACTGAATGAACAGGTCTTCAACTTCGGTGCCCAATATTTGCGAAGGACACTCTGTCAGGTTGAACATATTCTTAAGACTATATATCCACCAGTCCTGCATGTTCGTGCATTGGTGAGGTTTTTTGCGGAAACTGTGCAGGTCTATGAATATAAGATTTGTTCCGTCACCCAGTTCTTCCTTTGTCTCTATATCAGTATATCTATATGTTGATATATATTGGTTAATCCTTGTCACATCCTTTTCTGAGATCCAGTTCCTGAAGTTAAGGAAACTGACCACGTATAAAGGTTTGTAGTTGTAGTCCCAATCTTTCTTATTGCCTCGATTGGCCTTCCGCTGCTCTCTTCTTGCCCTCGCTGCCTGGTCCTGCAAAACCAATGAGGAATAGTAGACTGCTCTCTTATGGAAATGCTTCTGGCTCCAGTTCTGCATCTCCACCTGGAAGCCGTTGCCGTCCTCGTCCTCGCAATACACGTCGAAGCGTGACGACCTGTCATCTTCGGTCATGCCTGGATGTTCGGTGTTGCGGTATTCCAGCCACTTGATCCGCAGACCGAGCAGTCTGTTCAACATGTGCATCAGCACTTCCTCGCTACCTGGACGCCCCAGTGTGATCTTGAATCCTTTATCAAGAGTCAGGTTGGCATATCTGTACAGTTTGCCATCTATGAACATGTAAAGAATGCCGTCAATCTCCACCATTTTCCCTTGTGGAGACTTTTTTGTTTTTTGAGTTTTACCCATAAAGTTAAAATTTAAAAATGAACATTAATGTGAAATGGACATAATTATCCATAAATCAAATTGTTCATTCCCCCTTTTAACTTTCCCGCAAAAGTGCAAAAAAAACTGCATGAACACAACGGTTCAATGCAGTTTTTTCTTTTTCTTTAACAAAGTTTTTCTCTTTTTTTAAACTTTTTCTTTTTTTTAAAATCACACGAAAGATTTGCTTGCGCCATAATTACTTGTTCTTCACGCAGCGTACCGATGCTCCTGAGAGGAAGTTGCCGTATGCGACCGACACCTTCTCGTTGGATGCATTGTAGAGAGGCATGAAGTAGTGGTACTGGATATTCTTGAGGCTGCCGTCTTCATTTGTGGTAGCCTGATGCAGAGATGAGCCTATGATGTATGACATGATACCGTAGATGCCGTTGTAGTTGGTTACCATGTATGTACCGTTGGCTGTAACGCTGGTCTTGTTTCTTGCACTTGCGAACTGCCATGGCCAGCCTGCCTCTGCGAGGGCTGCAAGGCTTGCGCCCTTGATTGTAGCGTCATAGTAAGGTGCAGATGTATTGACCAGATCACTATTTGAGCTGTGACCTACGAGACCTGTCATTTCAGCCACTGTAGGGATGTGCCAGCCTGCAGGGCAGATACCCTGACAGCCTTCGAATGTGCCCGCATTGTCTGCTGTGATCTCCTCAACGCCGAATGCTGTAGCTGCGTCATAGAGAAGTCCGAGAGTCTCGGCAAGTGCAGGATCCGCAACCTTGTCTGCATTTGCAGCAGGATACCAGATGCCTGCGTCCTCTGCCGGATTGCTTGAAACGGTCTTTCCGCGAGGGATGAAGCGGAGGTTCTCGGCCATCCATGTGTTGCCGTCAGCGAGAGTGACTGTCTTGTACTCTACTCCATCATAAACGAAATAACCCTCATGCTCAGTAAACTCTACAGGAAGTTCCTCCGAAGTAGATCCACCTTCAAAACCAACCTCTCCCTCATCTGTCCAGTTCTCGATCTCACCTGATGCGCTCACGATCATGTTGTCCGGCAGGATGCGGGCGTTGATTGTGTACTGACCGCCTGACTTGTATGTCGTGTTCACGAGTGTCTGACGGATCTCTGTGCGGTTGGAAAGAGTTACGATAAGCTCAAGCGGAGCTGTCTGAGGAATCATAATCATCTGCCATGTCTTGCCGGAAACCGCCTCATAAGCTGTTGTCTGAGGACATACGGCAGGAAGAGCACCCGAGCATGGGAGCAAAGCCATGTTCTCATAATCCAGATCAACTCCAAGGGTGCCGCTGAGCACCTCGACCTTAGCCACATCAGCACCAGACTGATTGTCGATGTTGATCACAAGCTTGGTCATGATGTGCTTGAAGACCATTGCGACAGCATTCTGTGAAGGGAGTACACCCTTCTTTGCCGCCATCATGAAGTCAGCTGCTGCGATGTCCTCCGACTGGTCCTCATGCTGGAAGTAGGATGCAGGCGCGCCGTTCTCATTATATGGATAGTAAGCATGGAAATCTGCTGGAGTATAAATGTCAGCATACCACTCAAGGTCGCCTGTGAAGACATCCGACGCAAACGTCATGCATTCGTTTGACGCATAGTTCTCCGCCGCACCATTGACCTTTATGGTCAGACCGATGCGGTCACCGTTCTCGAAGTTGACTTCAGTGGCCTTTGTGATTATAGGTTCCACTTGGATCTTTCCCGGAACCATATCAGGCTCTGCGGTGTGCTGGCAGGCTGCGAATGCAAGCGCTGCGAGAGCAAATGTGAAATAACGTTTCATAGTTTTATTAATTTTTATAAATAATTTCATATAAAGATCCTTCGCTTCGCTCAGGATGACAATTAATCAGGATGACTATCAGAAATCATATCCGATTCTGAATGCGACTCCGAAACGGTCTGCTCCTGCTATGTACTTAAGTCCGAAACCATGAGTCCATGAGCCTTCGGCTTCGACATAGAGTCCTTTCCAGAAATTGTACCTCAATGACAGGCCGGCGTCGAGGCGCTGCGCAGTCGTGTATGCCATCTGGAGGTCATACCAGTCCTGCAGCCTGTATGGAGATGTCTGCACTCCGGATGCATCGTTCAGCGTCTTGTCCTCCTCGGTCACCGATCCGGATCCATAGCCGACATGAGCTCCGAGGTCGAAGGCTCCGATATGGAGCAGGGCCTTCAATCCGGCGTTCCATGTGAGCAGAGACTGCGTATATATATATGGATACATCTGCGAAGACATCTTTTCCTTCAGGACGACATCTGCAAATGCCAGAACTTCAACCTTGTCTGACACGAATTCATATTCAGGAGACAGGGTCCATGTATCCTCCATGGCAATGTTGTTGGATCCGTGCTGTATGACGGTCGCAACTCCGTTCGAAGTCACCTTCTCGAGGACATTCTCGTCCAGCTCTCTGCCTTTCCAGCCGAAGCCGTGCCTTGCATAGTGCTGCGCCTTCCGGCCTATGTGCCTATATCCTATCCTTGCATTGACAGCGTCGCCCGGGAAGAGGAACCATATGTATTCCTTCTCACCTATGACACCTGACGTATGAAGGTATTCCGCCTCGGCGAAAAGCCCCTTGTACTGCATCTGGAGGGCGGCTCCGTTACTGAAGTCCTTCACCGGGAAAGAGTTCACGCCTGACTCATGCAGGTGCAGGCCGCTGCCTGTCCAAGGTGCATATACACCATACATCATGCCCTTGTCAAGGAATGCGTAATACGATGATTCAGAAGTACCCACCTGGTCCGCCTTTATGGTCTCGCTGGTCTTTCTGAAGACATAGTTGACACCTACGGCAAAGTCTCCTGCATGGTACATGACACCCGGAGAGACAATCATGTCGAGCCACCAGTTTTCGTGTCTGAGGTCTTTCCTCTTGGCCATGTTGGCAGCCTCGAAATCCATCATGGCACCGATACGCCAGCCCGGCGTCAGGTCATATGATATGCCTCCGTCGAAAGCATATGTCTGCAGAGTCTTGCGTCCCGGGGTGAACTCCAGCACGTCCACAGGATAGAATCCCGGACGGATGAACATCGATCCGCACATGTCATAGCCCTCGGTCTGGACGAATGAGAACGACCCCTTCAAGGTCATCTTCTCCAGATGGCGGATGCTGGCGGTCACCGCACCCGCGCTCCAGCCCTGAAGGGCCTGCGACGGGTCGCGGAACTCCCCGCCCTCATATCCGGCAAACAGCTCGGCATATGAACGCGAAACTGTGTCCTGACGCACTCCTGTGATGTTTTGAGAGTCATTCCACAGGTTGTCTCTCAGCACCCTTTCATATGTCTGGGCCGAGACAGCCATACTGCAAAGGAGCAGGCAGAGAGCGCATATGTATCTTGACTTACTCATGCAGCGACTGTTTTTCGGTTTCATAAAAATCGTTGGACGAATTGTTGGTGTCTGCCAGGATCTCATATCCCGAAATGGCGGTAGCCTCTTCATCTATATGTCTCATAAGGCTTCTGCCCAAGAAGACATCGGTCTGAGTCACAAAACCCGCATCGGCGAGAGGACCGAGTCGTTTCTCGTTGTTTGTCGAACTGCCGTCGAACACCTCCACAGCATCCATAACCCATTCATACGGTACCTTTACAACCCTGTCCACATAACTGCCAGGCACAGCGATCACATTCTCCTCCACCGCAACGAAATCCTGGATGGACATACCCTGAGCCTTGAACAGAGTCAAAGTCGGAGAGTTGATGGAGAGAGTATATGCATTGGCTTTTCCCGTCTTGATGACCACATCGATTATCCTGCTGTCCGAAATCTGGTCTCCTGGAGCCGGATGATACTTCGGATTAGGGAAGTATGTGACATTGTAGCATACAAAGTAGTCAGGCTTGTTGAGGTTGACCGAAAGCGGGTATTGCTGAGAGTGGTCGATAGCACCTCTTAAACATACTACGGCGTCTTCTCCCGGCTGAAGCGGAAAGTCGTCGCCGTCGCCTGGGAACTGCCATATGCACTGGATCACAGGCATATAGTCAGGGAATACATTCTCCCCTGTCGCCGGATCCTTGGTCACGAAATAGTTTGGTCCCGTGGCATTGTTAGGCGAAAGAGTTCCGAAGCAGAGGCTGTCCAGATACTGCACCTCATAGTGGTTGTTGTGCAGGATGAAATACTGGTCCGCCTGGTAGTCTCCCTCCTGCGGCAACTTCTTGCAGCCACCGCAATAGAGTTCCTTTATGACTATCGAGCCCGGCTTCGAATATGACATCCGGAGATTGAAGGCCAGGTCTCCTCCGGAAATCACGACCTTGTCTGCAGCACCGTTAAAGATGCCCAGGTCCGACCTTCCGCTTACATTGATTCTGTAAAGTCCGTTCGGAAGCGTGAAGGTCGCAGTGCCGTCCGAAGTTGTGACCTGCGAATATCTGCTGCCGGTGTTCATGTCTTCCACGACGGCGTTCAGGCCCGCCTTATCGACATCGGCCAGCTCCTCGGGATAGACAGCTGTGAGCGTAAGGACATTCACCCCTCCCTCGTAAGGGTTGGTGTCCTTTACTTCAGTGCAGGAGGCGAACAGCAGGATAGCTGTCAGTATGTATAGTAATTTCTTCATTTCTATATTTTAGATCTCTCGACTCACTTCGTTCGCTCGAGATGACAGGGTGGTCATTCTGTCGTTCGCTCGTGATGACAAACCTGTCATTTCGACTGAGCGCAGCGAATGGAGAAATCTGTCAAAATTTCAATCTGCAGGTCAGGCCATAGTAGAAGGCCGGGGTGAAGATTGTTCCCATACCTGTAGCCATCGACTTGACATATGGTCTTGAGTTGGTAAAGTTATTGGCGAAGAACGACAGGGACACATGATCTCCTATCTCCTTCGTAATACTCAGGTTGGCCGACATATATGCACCGTAGCCGTCCTGGGCGAATATATACGCATTCGGTGACACGAGTATCAGGTTGGCGAATGCAGGGTCGGCAGCCTCAGCATCCGTGAACGGATGCACGTTGCCGTCAAGGTCCATATAGGACACAGGACGGATCGCCGTATATGAATTTCCGTCATATATGTTGCCGCCTGTGGCTTTGTTGTCCGACTCGTTTATAGTATAGGCATAATCCGCTCCA
>JAZQEN010000019.1:0-16757 GCA_045539015.1 Candidatus Cryptobacteroides sp. | reverse complement strand
TGCGTAACTACACATGGACCAGCCTCAATAACGGTGCATGGAATATTTCTTCCATCGGCACCGAAAACGGAAGTCATTCCGATTTTCTTTCCAATTAATCCAGGCATTGGTTTGTTTAATTAATTGATTATAAATACTTTACATCCCGCTACACATTTTTGCGGGCTGCAAATATACGATTATTATTTTAATTTTCAACACTTTACGGCAAAAAGTTGTTGATAACTTTCAGATTCCTCGACTCGCTCCGCTCGCTCGCAATGACAAAGGGAACATTTCCGCTTACTCGGAATGACAGAGGAAACATTTCCGCCCGCTCGGAATGACAGAGGGCGCCTTTTTGTCATTTCGAGCGCAGTCGAGAAATCTATTACAATTATTATTACTATCTTTGCGCGGATATATAATAAGGTATATGATACTTGGCGCATTCGACTTCATTCACATGTCCCTGACGGATGTTCTCGACATCCTGCTGCTGGGACTGATAATATTCTTCGCCTTCAGGTGGCTCAAAGGGTCGTCTGCGGTAAGTATTTTCGTAGCAATCGTTTCCCTTTACCTCATCAGAGTGCTGGTAGCCGCGCTGAACATGAGACTGATCAAGGCCATCATGGACATGGTCCTTGACGTGGGAGTCATAGCGATCATAATCATCTTCCAACCCGAAATCAGGAAGTTCCTTACAAGGCTTGGCAACCGGTATATGAACAATCCTAAAGGAAGAGCCCTGGTGGACAAGCTGCTGGGCAGGAATAAATCCCATGTGGAATACCGCGAAGAGGCCAACAACATTACAGAGGCCTGCCGCAGGATGTCGGAAGACAGGACAGGAGCATTGATAGTGCTGACACACAAGACTCCACTGGATGAGATCATAAGCACCGGTGACAAGATCGAGGCCAGCATCCACAGGCGCCTGATAATGAACCTGTTCTTCAAGAACTCCCCACTCCATGACGGAGCGCTGATAATATCGGGAGACAAGATCGTTGCCGCCAGATGCACTCTGCCTATCACCGAGCGCACTGACATTCCGGCAAATTTCGGAATGAGGCACAAGGCTGCCATCGGCATGACGGAAGAAACCGATGCCGATGCGATTGTAGTATCTGAGGAGACCGGCAGGATCTCATTTGTAAAGGGAGGCGCAGTTACACCTATCAACAACATCAACGAACTGAAACTGCTCATAAACTCATCCATGAGCCAATCATAATAAAAGACAGATTTGAAGGAAGATATATCAATAATAGACGGAAGGCTGGAACAGAAGCTGGGATTTGACAGGATAAGAAGCATCATATCCGACAGGTGCTCCACAGCCTATGCAGCGGAAAGGACAGCTACCGAAACATATTCGACAAAGCCGGGTGAAATCCGCAGGAGACTGCTCCTGACGGACGAGATGAGGCTTATCATGATGTTCGAGGACAGCTTCCCTTCCGGCGGATTCATTGACTGCATAGACTTTCTCAAGCCTCTGGAAAGAAGTTCATCTGCGATAGACCTGCTGTCCCTGCGCAAGCTTAGGACAATGCTGGATACTCTCAGGAAGGTCATTTCGTTTTTCGAAGGCGTCAAGGACGAAGTCTATCCGAACCTTAAGAGGATGAGCGCCCATATCATGGGATTCCCTGAAGTGCAGAGACGCATCGACACGATCATTGACAGATACGGCGAGGTAAAGGACACCGCCTCCGACGCCCTGTATGAAATCAGAAAATCCCTCAAGGAAAAGGAAGGCACGATATCCCGCAGGATGAGCGCAATCCTGAAAAAGGCTCAGGAAGAAGGTATAGTAGACAGCGATGCCGGCGTTTCCATCCGTGACGGAAAGATGCTTATCCCGGTAAGCGCGGCAAACAAGAAACGCATCGCGGGATTCATCTATGACGAATCCGCAACCGGCAAGACAGCGTTCATCGAGCCCGCCGAAATCGTAGAACTGGACAACCAGATCAAGGAACTGCGCTTTTCAGAGCAAAGGGAAATCCTGCGCATCCTCCTGGAATTCACCGAATTCCTTAGACCATATATTGCAGATCTTCTTGATGCGGCAAGATATCTTGGCGAGATCGACTTTCTTATGGCAAAGGCACAGATTGCCCTGGATTTCATCGCCGGCATGCCGATAATTTCCGAAAACGGCGAAATGAATCTGCGCAAGGCACGCCACCCGCTGCTTGAACGGACCCTCAAGAAAGAGAAGAAGGAAATCGTTCCTCTCACCGCAACGCTTACCCCTCAGAAGCACATACTTCTGATTTCCGGACCGAATGCCGGTGGAAAGTCCGTGTGCCTTAAGACAGTGGGACTGCTGCAGTACATGTTCCAATGGGGCATGCTGATCCCTACTTCGGAGACATCCGAGATGATGGTCTTCGACAGGATCATGGTAGACATAGGAGACGACCAGTCGATAGATAACGACCTCAGTACATACAGTTCCTTCCTGAGCAACATGAAGGAAATGCTTGAGAAGGCGGACAACCGCACGCTTGTCCTGATAGACGAGTTCGGCTCCGGAACAGAACCTGCGGCCGGAGGCGCAATTGCAGAAGCCATATTGTGCGAGCTTGACAAGAGAGGTGCCTATGGCGTCATAACCACCCACTATACGAACCTCAAGCTCTACGCATCTGCCGACACCGGCGTAATGAACGGAGCCATGATGTTCGATGTGAAGAACATAGCTCCGATGTTCAAGCTTGAGATGGGGCTGCCGGGCAATTCGTTTGCATTTGAGCTGGCGCGCAAGATGGGTGTGCCGGAGAATATCATCAAGGATGCCGAGGCGCGCGCCGGAGAAGAGTTCGTCGGAATCGAACGCAACCTCAGAAAGATTGCAAGAAACCGCAAGGCCCTGGACGAGAAGCTGGAAAGGATCCGTCACACGGACAAGACGCTGGAGAACATAACTGACCGATATCAGAAGGAACTTCAGGAAATCCGCAATCTGAAGAAAGAAATCCTTGACCAGGCGAAGAAGGAGGCCGAGGAGATAATAAGAGGCGCCAACAGGCAGGTGGAGAACACAATCAGGACCATCAAGGAATCAAATGCGGAGAAGGAAACCACACAGGAGGCCCGCAAAGGACTTCAGGACTTCATGTCCATTCTTACCGCTCAGAAGGAAAAGGAGCAGAAGGAGAAGGACGACTATATAGAGAAGAAGATACGCCAGCTGGACGAAAGGAAGGAAAGACAGAGGCAGAGAAAGGCTCAGAAGGCCAACGACAAGACGCTGCAGGAACAGCGCGAGCAACTGGCCGAACAGCAGAGGCTGGAGGCGTTCCGCTCGGCGCCGCTGAAGGTGGGAGAGAAAGTGAGGGTAAAGGAGAACGGCATGGTCGGAGAAGTGGCTAAGATTTCCTCCAAAGCTGTAGTTGTGAATATTGGAAATATCAGCAGCAAGATGCCTCTTGACAAGGTCGAGAGGATCACTTCAAACGAATTCAAGAATGCCGTAAAGGAAGTCGCCAGACCAGCCTCCTCCGTAAGGATAGACTCGTCGATAAACGAGAGGAAACTTAACTTCAAGACTGAGATAGATGTGCGCGGCGACAGGCTGAATGATGCAGTCGAAAAGGTTACCAGATACATTGATGACGCCGTCATGCTGGGAATTTCCACCGTCAGGATCATCCACGGAAAGGGCACGGGAGTCCTCAGGGACGAACTCCAGAAACTGATCCGGACAATGCCGGGAGTAGCGTCGGTAAGGGATGAGCACATTCAGTTCGGCGGCACAGGCGTCACCATAGTTACATTTGACTAAAATGGGTTATATATGAACAGGAAATTAAAATATGCGTTTATCACTGGGGCTGTGATCGGAGTGGCGGCTGCATTTTTCCTTTTTACAGGAAACGACGCTTCGGGCAGCGCACGCTCCAATACTCCGGAGGCGGCATTGCAGGAGTTTTACAGCAGCCTTACATCCGGCGATTTCGACAAGGCGGCAGATCTGTGCGATCAGTCTGCCATGGAATCATACCTTTCTTCATACAAGGCGGAATGGGAGGAGCTGAAGCAGGCCGACAGTACAGCCCACGCCGAAGTCATGGAGATGATGAAAAACACTGAAATCATCGTCAGCGAAATCACGGAAGAAGAGGGCCGATGCCAGGTCACATACCGCATAGAGGCACTTGGAAGCACAAAGACACGTACAGCAGAGTTGAGAAAGGAGGAGGGAGAATGGCTGGTGGAAAAGATTACAGACGCGAATTAGGGCAGATCGGAGAGGATGTGGCATGTGAGGTTCTGCAACAGATGGGGCACACCATCCTGGAAAGGAACTGGCGCAGCGGACATCTTGAGATAGATATAATATCATTTGATGCCGAAGGAATACATTTTGTAGAGGTCAAGACCCGCAGGAAAAGCATACAGGCGCCTCCTCAGGATAACGTGGGAATGACAAAGCAGCGAAGAATCGCAAAAGCTGCCCTCAGCTTCCTGCACAGCAGGAAGGGAACGCCATATGGAGAACATGAGTGCATGTTTGACGTAATGGCAATAACCTTCGAAGGGGACAAGGCCATAACCGAATGGATACCGCAGGCATATATACCTATATATATATAATACTAAAACACACCTGACAGATGAATATCAATAATTGTTACTGCGTCATAATGGCAGGAGGTTCGGGTACACGATTCTGGCCTGTCAGTCGCGCATCAAAACCAAAACAGTTTCTAGACATCACCGATACGGGCAGGACTTTCATCCAGCAGACTTTCGACAGATTTGCCCGCATTGTTCCGCAGGACAATATCCTTGTTGTCACCGCAGAAAAATACAAAGACCTTGTACTGGAGCAGCTGCCGTTGCTGAAAGAGGAGAACCTCCTGCTGGAACCTTACGCACGCAATACCGCACCGTGCATCGCATATGCCACCTATAAACTGCTGCAGAGGAATCCGGATGCAAACGTCGTCGTCACCCCTTCAGACCACGCAATCTACAATGAGGACCTCTTCACAGATACCATTCTCAAGGCATTCGAATGGGTAGAGCAGCATGACGTGCTCATGACTCTCGGAGTTGTCCCTACCAGGCCTGACACAAACTACGGATATGTTCAGGCATGCGGCGGCAAGAAGGCGTTTGAAAGCAGCGTACCTGTTCCGGTGAAGACTTTTACCGAAAAACCGGACAGGGACATGGCAAGCCTTTTCATCAGCACCGAAGAATTCTTCTGGAATGCAGGTATCTTTGTATGGAAGGCCAAGACCATATGCTCCGAACTGGAAAAGCACCTGCCTGACATCACAGGGCTGTTCGAAGGCTGGGAGAGAGCCCTTGGAACAAAGGTAGAAAACGACTTCATTCTCAAGGCCTTCACAGACTGCAGGAACATTTCCATCGATTACGGCGTCATGGAGAAGACTGACAGGGCATGGATCTTCCCGGTAAGGTTCGGATGGAGCGATATCGGAACATGGGAGTCGCTCTATAATGTATCCGGAAAGGACGATAGAGGCAATGCAATAAACGTCAAGACAAGCCTGGTCAGGGACTCAAAGAACATCCTCGCCGTTTCTACAGACAAAAAGAAGATGATTGCAGTCAAAGGGCTGGACGATTACATGATAATCGATACCGAGGACGCCCTTATAGTATGCCCTAAGGACGACAAGCAGTTCAAGGATTTCATCTCTGGCATAGCAATGCCTGAATACGAAAAATACAGATAATAAATATCGAAAAAAGAATACAGGCCGACATGGTATCGGCAATGAAGGCGAAAGACACAGTGCGCCTCGCGTCACTAAGGGCAATCAAGGCAGCCATCATGCTTGCCAAGACTGCTGAGGGTGCAACAGGAGAAGTAACAGACCAGGAGGTTGTGAAGATCATCCAGAAACTTGTCAAGCAGCGTAAGGAAAGTGCTCAGCAGTATAACGACGCAGGACGTCCCGAACTAGCAGAAAACGAGCTTGCAGAGGCTGCAGTAATGGAAGTTTATCTTCCTAAGCAGCTTACGGAGGCTGAGCTCGAGGCAGAACTTGCCAGGATCATAGCAGAGGTCGGTGCAACCAAGCCTCAGGAAATGGGCAAGGTTATGGGCGTGGCAACAAAAAAGCTCGCCGGTCTTGCTGACGGACGAGCTATTTCTGCAACAGTCAAGAAATTACTTTCCTGATATTTCAATCTTACCATCCTTGACGGTGACTTCGATTGCTGATTCGCGATTGACGTGGCCGTCAAGGATTTCTTTTGCAAGGAGGTTTACAAGTTCCTTCTGCATCAATCTCTTGATCGGACGGGCGCCATACGCAGGTTCATAGCCTTTCGTGCTCATATAATCCTCAAACTCCTGCGTGAATCCTATGGTCACACCATTTTCAGAGAGCTTTTCCTGAAGGTCCCGTATCTGCATCTTCAGGATGTCACGGATATCGGTCTGGGACAGAGGCTCGAACATTATGACCTCATCGATCCTGTTGAGGAATTCCGGACGTACGGTCCTTTTCAGGACTTCAAGCACTTCACTGCGGCATTCCGAGAGCATCCTGTCGCGAGATGGTTCCTCTGGGGCAGGAAGCCTTTCCATATAGTTCTGGATGATTTCAGCTCCTACGTTTGAGGTCATTATGAGGATAGTGTTCTTGAAATCTACAGTACGCCCCTTGTTGTCGGTAAGCCGGCCGTCATCAAGCACCTGAAGAAGGATGTTGAACACATCAGGATGCGCCTTCTCGATCTCGTCCAGAAGCACCACTGAATACGGCTTTCTCCTTACTGCCTCAGTCAGCTAGCCACCTTCATCATACCCGACATAGCCCGGAGGCGCTCCTACAAGGCGGCTCACGGAGTGACGCTCCTGATATTCGCTCATGTCGATCCGGGTCATCATATTCTCATCATTGAAAAGGAACTCCGCCAATGCCTTAGCCAATTCGGTCTTACCCACGCCCGTGGTACCCATGAACAGGAATGATCCTATAGGCCTCTTTTCATTCTGAAGGCCTGCACGAGAGCGACGGACAGCATCTGCGACGGCTTCTATGGCGGCATTCTGCCCGACGACCCTCTTATGAAGCTCATCCTCCATGCGCAGCAGCTTTTCTCTTTCACTCTCAAGCATCCTCTTCACAGGAATACCTGTCCACTTTGCAACGACCTCGGCAATGTCCTCCGGCGTAACTGCCTCCGTGATGATAGGATCCTTGATGGCCTTCTGCCTGGCGGTAAGCTCCTCTATCCTCTTCTGCGCCTCGGCCATCTTTCCATAACGGATCTCTGCAACCTTGCCATAATCTCCTGTACGTTCGGCATTATGGGCTTCGATCTTATAGTCCTCGATTCTCTGTCTCTGGGACTGGAGTTCAGAAAGTATTCCCTTCTCCTCATCCCAGCGTTTCTTCAGGGCATCACGTTCTGCGCCGGCCTCTTTCAGTTCCGCCTTGATCCTGTCCATCTTGAGAGAAACTCCCTCGCGTTTTATCGCTTCCCGTTCTATCTCCAGCTGACGGATACGGCTGTCCAGTTCCGCAATAGGTTCCGGAACGGAATTCATCTCCAGTCTGAGCTTTGAAGCGGCCTCATCCACAAGGTCAATCGCCTTATCCGGAAGAAAACGGCTTGTTATATACCTGTGCGACAGTTCCACTGCAGCAATGAGCGCATCATCTTCGATACGCACCTTGTGGTGGTTCTCATAACGCTCCTTCAGACCACGCATTATGGAAATTGATGCCGCAGGAGACGGCTCGTCTACCATAACCATCTGGAAACGACGTTCCAGGGCCTTATCCGATTCGAAGTATTTCTGGTACTCGTCCAGCGTGGTCGAACCTATGGTACGAAGCTCTCCCCTGGCAAGAGCCGGTTTGAGTATATTGGAGGCATCCATCGCTCCGGATGTACGTCCGGCACCGACCAGTGTATGTATCTCATCAATAAAGAGAATAACCTCACCCTCGCTGTCCACGACCTCCTTTACCACTCCCTTGAGACGTTCCTCAAATTCACCCTGATACTTGGCTCCAGCTATGAGGGCACCAAGATCAAGCGAGTATATGACACGACTTTTCAGATTTTCCGGAACATCACCATCAACTATCTTCTGGGCGATGCCTTCTGAGATGGCAGTCTTGCCGACTCCCGGCTCACCTACCAATATCGGGTTGTTTTTTGTCCTTCTGCTGAGGATCTGCAGCACTCGCCTTATCTCCTCATCCCTGCCGATCACAGGATCCAGTTTTCCATGCGCTGCCCTTTCATTAAGATTGACAGCGAACCTGCTTAAATTTTCAAACTTGTTTTCTGCCATGATGTATGATTTAATGTTTAACTTTTCGTCGGTTCTCCGTAATCACATAACAAAGCAGTAATAGCCGTCTGCTCCGAAGAACAGACGGCTATAAGTCAAAATATATTCCAAAAGCCTTGAACTGACAAATTGTCAGCCCCGGCGATTACTGCTGATCTGCTGCGCCCTCAGTTACGGCTGGAAGAGCCTCAAGCTCAAGCTCCGCAGGAACCTCAGTCTCCTCAAAATCAGGAACTGGAGTCTCTACAGGCTGAACATCCTTACCAGCTCTTTCTGAATAGCCCTGAGTCTTTGACTTGTAGGTGAAAGATGCTGCGATAGATACAACGAGGATGAAAACAGAAAGTCCCCATGTGATCTTCTCAAGGATATCGGCTGTCTGACGAACACCGAAAGTCTGGTTTCCTGCAGCGAAGTTGCTTGCGAGTCCGCCGCCCTTTCCATTCTGAAGGAGGACGATAAGAGTAATCAACACGCTTGCAACAAGAGCAAGAACAGCCAAAATTGTAAATAATGTATTCATATTACACTAAGTTAATTCGTTCATTTTTTGAATAAGGGTTGCAAAGTAAGCACTTTTTTCCGGATATGCCAAAATTAGTTTCGAATAAATGCGCTTTGCCTGCTCGAAGTAGCCCTGCTCGGCATATATCTGGGCTAGAGTTTCCGTATAAAAGCCAAGATCGTCGTCCTGAGCCTGATCCAGCTCCGGCTTTTCCTCTCTCACCTTTGCCGCATAGCGCGAGAAGACATTATCATCGCTTTTACGGACTGCATCGTAATCCTCCTGAGAAAAATAGTCACCGACTCCGGCATATGTCTTTCTCTTTTCAACAGGAGCACTTTCCTCCTTGCCTGTATCGAGATACGACTTTATCAGTTCTTCCACATCGGCATCCGTCCAGTTCTGCACCTTGGCCGAGCGCATCATATCAGAGAGTTTCCCTCTGGAACCTACATACAGTGCAGCCTCGGCATACTGTTCCTGGCCCCAGGCGTCGCCCATGCTGCTCATCCTGGCACAAAGCTCCTTGCGGGCACCGCCAAACCATGGATACAGATTTACGACCCCGACAAGTTCATCAAGAGTAAGCTTCCTTATATCAATATATCCCATATCCTACCAGTTCGCCACAGTGGCATTAAATATATCCTCACAAAGCTGTTCCACAATCTCCTCACAAAGACCAGCCTCTACAGCATCCAAAGACTGCATAGCATCGAAATCTGCGTATGCCGAGAATGATTTGTCAGGAAAATCCTCCTCCGGATACTTGCGGTTGGTGAAGCTGACCTTGACGGTTACCGTCAACCTGTTCATCGCAGCCTGCTCGTTTGCTGTAACCGCAGTCGCCTTCACATCATAACCGGACACTGTTCCGACAATCTCAAGGTCGCCTTCCATATCCACAAGCTCCAGCTTTGTCAGTTTTATGAACTTCTCCTGCAGAGCCTCAGTGATCTGATTGCTGAGCGAAGGGTTGACCTTCATTGCCGTATATTCGAAGTAGTTGATCGTCACAGTCTTCACATCCGGCTGGATGGACGTGCCGGTAAAAGAATAAATCCCACAGGACTGGACTGCCAGCATTGTAACAAACACTGCCACGACCATTATGAATTTTCTTAAACCCCGCATCATATCTAATTCATTTCCTTTAACTTACGATATAGAGTCCGTTCTGATATGCCAAGTTCGGCAGCGGCGGCCTTCCTGTTGCCGCCATGCTTTTTCAGTACCTTTTCAATAAGTTCCCTGTTCACCGCCTTAATAGACATCTTCTCCGGACCTTCCAGATAATCCTGCTCCTCCGGATCCTCATCGAACCCGTCCTGCACATCAGCCCGAGGCACCCAGTCATCCGCCGGTTCCTGTACCGAAGGCGCAGCAATGGCAGGGGTCGAAACCGAAGGCACTGCATCTCCTAATCCGGCCTTTGCTATTATACCTTTAAGGTAATCCACATCCTGCTTCAGCTGGAAGAGCGTCCTGATGATGGCCTCTCGCTCAGAGGCCGCCTCCGGAGAATCATGATAAGAGGATGATTTGACCGGCAGCATGTCGGGCTCCTCTCTTGGAATATATTTAGACAGGACAGCCATATCGATGACACATTTGTCCATGCCCGAAGAAATCCTCCTTGACTCCAGAGCAGAAACCTTCTCAGCAACATTCTTCAACTGTCTGACATTACCAGGCCAACGATATTTCCTCAACATTATGGACGCCTCCTCCGTAAGAGTCACCTTGGCCATTCCGTAATTGGCCGAAAAATCCGAAGCGAATTTTCTGAACAGCAGATTTATGTCCGTCGGGCGCTCACGAAGAGCCGGCATCTTGATTGTCACAGCATCAAGCCTGTAATAAAGGTCTTCGCGGAATTTGCCCTTGGCTACAGCATGGAGAAGGTTCACATTTGTAGCTGCAATGACCCTTACATTGGTCTTCAACACCTTTGAAGAGCCCACCCTGATGAACTCTCCGGACTGAAGCACCCTGAGAAGCTTTGCCTGGGACGGAAGCGGAAGTTCTCCCACCTCATCGAGGAAAAGCGTACCACCGTCAGCTTCCTCAAAATATCCTCTGCGCATCTCAGTGGCGCCCGTAAATGAACCCTTCTCATGTCCGAACAGTTCGGAATCAATGGTTCCTTCCGGAATGGCTCCGCAGTTGATTGCAAAGTACTTGGAGTTTTTCCGCGGGCTGAACTGATGGATTATCCTTGGAATATTTTCTTTTCCGACTCCGCTCTCACCGGTAACAAGCACGGTGATATCGGTCGGAGCGACAGCAACGGCCATCTCCAGAGCTCTGTTGAGCTCGGGATCATTGCCGATAATGTCAAATTTATTTTTTAGTGACTGTAGTTCCTGATTTGTCATAACCGTGCAAAGTTACTAAAAGAAGGGAAAATATGTCGCCGCTACCCGAAAAAATATAAAAATATGATTATCTTTGCGCGGAATGGGCCCTTGTCCCTTCATTTATGGATGATTTGTCTATAAACCTTTATAATTTAATATTAAACATGAGAAAAAACATCAATTTTCTTTTTGCTGCTCTCCTCGGTTTCGCTGCAGTAGCTTGTAGCTCACCCGAGAAGATGGCAGAAATGGCAGAGAATGTCACAGTAAAGTGTGAGCCTGCTGTTCTTGAGGTTGTTGGCGGCGAGATCGACGCAACAGTTTCAGTAACATATCCAGAGGATTATTTCCATCCGAAGGCTGTCCTCGAGGTAACTCCGGTTATCGTTTACGAAGGTGGTGAAGTGAAGATGGAGCCATTCATGTTCCAGGGAGAGAAGGTACAGGACAACTACGAGGTTGTTCCTTCTGCCGGTGCAACAGTAACCAAGAACGTTCACTTCGAGTATGTTCCAGGTATGGAAAGCTGCTACCTCGAGCTTCGCGGTGTTGTAAAGTACAAGTCAAAGTCAACCGACCTCCCTACAAAGAAGGTTGCTGACGGCGCCAACACAACTTACATGCTCGTTGAGAAGCATGGTGACCTCGACCTTAAGGCAGACAACTATCAGGAGGTTATCCCACAGACAGCAGAGGGTCAGATCCTTTATCAGATCAATAGCTCGACTGTAAGAAACAACCAACTTAAGTCTCAGTCAATCAAGGACTATCAGGCTGCTCTCGAGGAGATCCTCGCTAACGAGCGCAAGACTCTTGTAAGCACTGATGTTGTTGCTTATGCTTCACCAGACGGAAAGGAAGATCAGAATGCAAAGCTTTCTGACAACCGTTCAAAGTCAGCTGAGAAGGCTTATGGCAAGGTTACCAAGAAGATCGCTGTTGACGGTCCGGTAAACGTTACAAGCATCGCAGAGGACTGGGAAGGATTCCAGGAGCTCGTTGCTGCATCCGACATCGAGGACAAGGAGCTTATCATCCGTGTTCTTTCTATGTACAGCGACCCTGCAGTACGCGAGAAGGAGATCAAGAACATGTCATCAGTATACTCTGACCTTGCAAAGAACGTTCTTCCTGAACTTCGTCGCGCAAGATTCATCGCAAACGTAGAGTTCCAGAACTATACTAACGAGGAGCTTCTTCAGCTTATCGAGGAGAACGTTGACGTTCTTGACGAGACTGCACTCCTCCGTGCCGCTACCCTCGTAAAGAAGAACGACCAGAAGGCTGACCTTTATAAGAAGGCTGTCGAGAAGTACAACAGCGCTAACGCTCAGTACAACCTCGGTGTAACTTACATCAACATGAAAGAGTTCAAGAAGGCAGAGGCTGCTCTCGAGAAGTGCGAGAAGGATGCTGACGTTTACAACGCACTCGGCGTTATCGCTCTCCGCAACAATGACCTCAACGCGGCTGCTGAGTACTTCTCACTCTCAGGTAACGAGACTTCAGTAAAGAACGCTGCCATCATCGACATCCTCGACGGTGAGTACGAGGCTGCTGCTGCTAAACTTGCTGGCGACACTGACGGAAACGCAGTTCTCGCTCAGATCCTCGTAGGCAACTACGCTGCTGCCGAGAAGCTTTCATGCAAGTGCCCAAGATCTTACTACATCCGCGCAATTGCCGCTGCACGTCAGGGTGACGCTGAGGGTGTAAAGACTAACCTCGAGAAGGCTTGCAAGAACAAGAAGCTCGCAGAAAGAGCTGCTAAGGACGTTGAGTTCGCACAGTACAGATAATCTGACTGACATAATCGAAAAAGACCAACCTCTCGATTCGAAAGGTTGGTCTTTTTCTTATAAGCTCCTGTATTCTTTTATAAGTATCACGACTCTGCACGCGGCCCAGATAAAGAGGATGGCATAGGCGATCATTATCAACGTGCCGTATTGCGTGTTCATTGCGGTCAAAGCATGAATAACAGCAAAAGCAACGACAGCTACCAGGGCAATGCTCATAATTACCAGATGCAGGAGGGCTCTGAATTTCTTGCTCATGATTATAATAATATTTAACGATGTAAAGATAAGCAATAAAACGACATGAAGTTATTTTGACTTCCGGAATTGACATGGTGTCTGATCTGTAATTTTTCTGAAGATCCTGTTGAAGTACGTCACAGTCGGAAACCCACACTCGGTCGCGATGTCTGAAACCGGCATTTTGGTGCTCTTAAGCAATCCTATTGCTTTCTGCACCTTTAATTTATTGACGTAATCTATCATGGTAACACCGTAATGCTTCTTGAAGAAAAGGCAGAAATAAGTCTTATTCATACCCACATACCCGGCAATGTCCTCCAACGTGATCCTGCCATGTAGGTTACAGGAAACATATCGGTCAATCTTTGCCACCTTTTCAGATATGTCCGACTCATCATATTCAACGTGCGAAGAAACTCGTGTCAGATCAGCCGGGTCTGATAAGAGAAAGAGGAGAGTCAGGATATCCAACGACATCTTCTCGGGACCAGACGAATTCATAGAGGACAGGATCGTGGACACCTTATACCATTTAGTGCCGGATATCGAAAGCACGGAATTCATCTCTTTCAGGGATAATACAAGGTCAGAATAGGACGGAAATACTTTCAAAAGACAATCTAACCAGCGTCCATCGAAACGGAAGACAACAGCATCAATATTTATATTATATTCATCACCTAAATCTTCAGAGATGAAGCTGTATTGTACCCGCGGAGGAAAAAACAATATATCAGATTCATTTAAGGTACAGAGGCGGCCTTCAGCCATATACATTCCAGCTCCTGACCTCACATAAACTAAAGTCCAAAACCTATTAGATAACTGATTTTCAGCGCGTTCAAACAAAAGATCAATATTACCTACTCTATAACCCATTGCTTTTTCATTTTCAGTCAGACATGCAAATATAGTATAAATTTTACAGAATATAATATAAGTATATATTTTTTATCAAAGCAAAGGACACACTTGCATTAAACAGGCATTAATTATACTATTTTCATCATGATAATAAGTTTTTTCTACTGACTGATTCGGCAAAACAGTCCAAACAATCAGTTGTTTTGCAGAATGAATTCCAAATCTCTGTACTACCTTTGCAACGTGAAAACACACTGAACATGAAAAGACTATTGATACATACATTTGAAGAAGTACATCACGTTTGCCTCATGTACGGCCTGAAGCAAGCTTATGAGAAATTCCCTTTTCTTGCCAAGAACCCAATGGCGACTCCGCCACCTGTAAGAAGAAAGCCGGAGCGCACCAAACCGCTTATCGGCTTCAAGAATAACCCTGCATATGTCCAGTACTTCAAGGATGACATATATATAGTATATGAACTGGAGAAGTCAAGCGAGGCAGATGCTATGGCTTTTGCGAAAGCCGTAATGGAAGGATATCTGGGATTCAGACATCCGTATATGAAAAGCGCATGGGAAGGAGATATCTTAAAGGAAAGCGCATCCGGCCATGTCATAGCGGAAATCACTCCTGAACTCCCAGCGACTGGCGATAAGCTTTAGGCGATACGCCTTCAACTCTCTTGAAATACTTTCCGAATACAGACTGGGACGGGAAATCCAGCTCATCGCTTATTTCCTGGATTGTCATGGACGTCGACGACAGACATCCCTTGGCATACAGGACAACGAATCTTTCAATCCATTCCAAGGCGGTCATACCGGTTTCCTGCTTGAGAAGCGCCGACAGATATTTATTTGTCATGCACAGCTTATCTGCATAGAAGCCTATATCCCTGTGATTTTTAAAGTTCTCGGAGGCGAGTGAAAGGAACTTCTCGCAGACCTCCTGCTGTCCGGTCATCACAGACTTCTGCTGCTGGACATTATGGACGTAATATCCCAGTCCGTAATAGTATGCCGAGAACAAATGCCGTATTATTTCCTCTTTATAAGGGTAGTCGTCCTGCCTCAATATGCTGGCGACCTGGGTATAACATGAAACAAACGCATTCAGTCCTTCCTTATTGAGCGCATAGAAATGTTTCGAGCGCATGGAAAGACGTTCCTGAAAGCTGACCGGAAGATTCAAGGAATCCGTGAAAGCCTCAGTCGTCAACATCCCGAAGCCCTGAAAGTCATCGCTGGTATCTATCGACTCAATGACCTGTCCCGGGAAAAATATAGCCATCGAAGGAGCCTTGAGGGTATAGGAGTAGAAGTCAACTATACATGAGATCTCTCCGGCAGCAATCACCACCTGAGTCACCTTATTCACCTTATATGGAAAACGCAAACCGTTGATGATTGCCTCGTTTTCTATAAGTTCCAGATCTTTCATACTTTCCTTTATCTATTTTACGTAGAGGACTGCGAGATAATCATAGTGTTCCCCCTCCTCCAATATTTCCGCCTGGAAACCATGCTCTTCAGCATAGTAAGACAAGGTTGAGAAATCCACATACAGCCAGTCAAACTGTTCGCCTTCCACATCCTTATATGCCATCTGATAGTCTACAAGGCCATAGTATTCATCTGCAAGGTCTATTTCAAAAGTTCCATCCTCGTCTTCATAGAGGTATCTGAGGTCACTTGAGTCAATGAACACCTTGCCTCCAGGGTTGAGAAGAGCCCTCAGCCGGGAGAAAAATGTCGGCATATTGTCCAGATTTCCGATAATGCCTGTTCCGTTCATCAGCATCAGCACAGTATCAAACCGCTCACTATAGTTTTCGTCAAAGAAATCAACGCAGCAGGCATTCAATCCCCTCTGACGCATCACCTCGACAGATAGCTCCGAGATATCTACAGCGACAGTCTGCTTCCCCATCTTCTGCAGAGCAAGAGAATGGCAGCCGCTGCCGGCACCAACATCCAGGATCCTGCCTTCTGCTTTTTCCAAGGCCAACTGTTCCAATCTAGGCATATCTGCGTATTCCCTGAAAAGATCCTTCACAGGAATTTCGTCATCATCAAACATGGTCGAACGCACTATAAGCGTATCAGCCTTACCATATTTATAATAATCACTGATGGCCGTTCCCATGGGATCGCCGTGTCCTGAATGTTGTCTCATACTATATTCGGCTAAAATTTCAGCCAAAGGTAACAGTTTTTACAAATAATTTCGACTTTTTTCGGTCAAAAAAAACGCAATTTTCGGCAATTCATACCAATCTAGTGGTATATCACCCCTTTCCTGGCACAGGAAGTCGCCGTACCTTTGCAACATCAAAATCAGAAGATATGAGCAATTACAGATTAAAGACAGGCAAAGTCGAAGAGAAAGTAGTCGGAGCCTACAAGACAATTGAAAACGGAGTAGTAAAGGGTTACAAGGCAGTAGAGGATGCTGTAGTAGGAACTTATCAGAAGATCGAGGACAAATTTGTGGAGAAATTCCTCGAGGAGAAGGAAGAGAAGTTGCCTTCAGAAACTAAAGAATAGGGATTTTGATGTTTTATTTTGTGAATCACCAAAATCTTTATATATTTGCAGTCCCATTCGGTGAAATGGGCCAGTTTTGGTGAGATGGGTGAGTGGCTGAAACCACCAGTTTGCTAAACTGACGTACGGGATTACTGTACCGGGGGT
>JAZQEN010000018.1:0-38153 GCA_045539015.1 Candidatus Cryptobacteroides sp. | reverse complement strand
AACTTGGACTTGAACCAAGGACCCTCTGATTAACAGTCAGATGCTCTAACCAACTGAGCTATTCGGGAATGTTGTTTCAAACGTTTTGTTTTCGTTTGGGATTGCAAAGGTAGACATTTTTTCTTTACCTCCAAACTTTTTTCGACTTTTTTTTGATATTTTTCATATCTTTGCAAAGATGTATGTGAAACTGATCACCTGTTGATCCTATAAATCAATTACTTATGGATATAGATCTCTTGTCTAAAATGGTCAAAGAACTTATTCTTGACAATGATAGGGTAGTTCTTCCCGGACTTGGCTGTTTTGTGGCTGAGATTGTTCCTTCGACTTTTTCAGATAAGGGCTATACCATAAATCCGCCCTACCGACGTCTGTATTTCAGATCCAAGCCGGATCAGGGAGATGAATTAGCCAGGTTCTATGCAGCATCCAATGATGTCGCTTTAGGTATTGCCGATAGGATTATAACTGATTTCATAGCAGATCTTAAGGGTGTTCTCCATCAGAAGAAGACGATTATTTTCCCTGGACTCGGCAGACTCAGAGCAACAAAGGAGAATAATATATTTTTTGTAGCCGATGAGGATCTTGATATCTATCCTGATGGTTTTGGCCTCGAACCGATCTCGCTGAAGACCAATCAGGAGACTCCTCAGGAGGTGTCTGCTGCCGTTGAGGAGTTACGTTCGATCCTCGATGCTCCAATCCCGATTGCTACACCGGATGAGGAAACATCCGATCCGGCCGACCAAACATCCGATCCGGCCGAAGAAACAGTAGAAGAATCCACCTCACCAGCCGAAGAAACGGTCGAAACGGTAGACGATACCGTCAAGCCGGCAGAAGACCAGTCTGAAGACCATGCAGAAGACCAGGTTGAAAATCAGGCAGAAGACCAGGTCGAAGCCACAGATGAGACAGTCGCAGAGGAACCTGCAGCGGATGCCCTGCCTCACAAGTCAGGAAGCAAAGCCGGAAAGAAAGTCTTATGGACTATCCTCATTGTTCTCCTCATGGCGGCTCTTCTTTTCGGTGCATTCATTTTGGTTTCACGCATCTCTCCTGAGCTGTTGGATCCGATCCTCTACAGCAAGGAAGAACTTGAAATCATCAACTATCAACTATAAATGAAGAAGTTTACTCAGAATTTCAATATAACTTGTTACGATACTGATGCATCGTGGCGTCTCAAGCCGGCCTCATTCATGAATCTGGCGCAGGAAGCTGCCGGACTCCATGCGGTGCACCTTGGATTCGGATATGATGATCTTATAAAGAACAATACTGCCTGGATACTTTCAAGGGTGCATATTGAATTTATTGATACCCCAAAATGGAGGGAGAATATAACCCTTAACACCTGGCATAAGGGCCTGAACAGACTGTTCTATCTCAGGGATTTCGTGCTGACTGACAAAGATGGAAAGGAAAGAGTAAAGGCTACTACATCATGGCTTGTCCTCAATCTTGAGACCCGTAGGCTTGTGCGGGATCCACAGTTGATGGAAGAAGGTACTGTGAATCATGAAAATGTCATTGAAACTCCTGCTGATAAGGTGGTCATGCCGAAGGATGTGGAGCCTGAACTGGCTCTGGAGCATGTTGTCGCATATTCTGACGTGGACATGAATGCTCATACGAATAATGCCATGTACATGCAGTGGGCCATGGATGCCGTTGAATATGAAACCGCTTCCTCCAGACCTGTGAAGGCCGTGACAATCAACTTCAATCATGAAACCAAGGCCGGCGACAAGGTAAGCATATATCGTGCTTCCGTTCATGATGAAAACGGGCTTCATGTTTTTGTTGAAGGAAAGGTCGGAGACGTCTCTGCCTTTACGGTAGAACTATTATTCTAAAGATATGGTAGAGCTGATATATCCATATGATGTGGCGCCTCTAGTGCCAGCTCCTACGGCAGATTCGGTAGCTGAACCGTCGCGCTCCGGGGAGTATTTTCCGATAGTGGAGCCGAGCGGAATTGTTGTCGGGCGCTCATCACGTGAATATTGCCACAGCGGCGCCAAACCTCTTCATCCGGTTGTACATATCCACATCATAGATCGTTTCAGCCGTATCTATCTTCAGAAAAGATCCATGACCAAGGACATCCAGCCAGGTAAATGGGATACCGCTGTGGGCGGACATGTGTCCTATGGAGAAAGCATATTGGAAGCTACCTACCGGGAGGCATCCGAAGAATTGAAACTTGTGGAGTTCAACCCTATTCATATGATGACATATGAGTTTGAATCCTCCGTCGAGAGGGAAATGGTAAGTGTGTTTGCAGTAGTGGGATCGTACGAACTCTACCCTGATCCGGAGGAAGTGGATGAGGGACGTTGGTGGAGCATAGAGGAAATTGATGATGCCCTAGGCAAGGGCATCCTTACTCCTAACTTTGAATCCGAATATGAGATGATCAGGCGGCCATTGCTGGCATTGCTGTAAATCATAAAAAAGACGCATCAGAACACTGCTGATGCGTCTTTTTTATGAGATTATAGGAACATGTCAAAGATCTTGTCGTATTGCTCCTTGATGGCTTCGGTCAATATTGCAGCAGTAGCAGAGTCAACACCGTCCACTCTGGAGATATAGAATTCGAATCCTGCGTAGAACTCTTCCTAGAATTTGATTATATCGCTGCTGGTAAGTTCCGTCAGGTATGTACCCATTTCTAAGCCGAGTTCCTGCGCAGCCTCTGTATCCTCGTTGCCGTTCATGGCATCTTCTATGAAACCAACCATCTTTCTGGCATAGCTGTCAGCCGTTTCTGCTACGCCTTCAACAGGCTGTTCGTTGACATTTCCGTAAAAAGCCTGATTGAAGCTGGCGATCAGCTGGTCGGCGAATGTCTTGTCGATGCCATATTGGGCGCAATTGTAGTAGATGCTGTTTCGGAACTGGTCAAGGAAGTATTCGGTTTCCTCTTCAGAAAGGTTGGCCATGTAAAGCCCCATTTCCAGACCTATTTTACTGCATTTGTCCGTGTATTCATCTATGGTCACCGATGATTCCAAAAGTTCATGAACTGCTTTGGTCAGGTTTAGTGCATGTTTGTCGGCCGTAGCTGAAATTTCATTGTTCTGCGCATTTGCGCCGATGCCGAATCCAAGGATCAGAAGCATCGTAATGATGATTTTCTTCATAGTAATGGTATTTATTGTAAGTTCATTCTTCCATGGGCTTGCTAAGTTATAAAAAACTCCTTGAACTATCAATGAAACCCCGTGGAAATGATTATATTTGTATGTTTATACTAAAATATAATGACCATGTCCACAATTGAGTGCTTCGTGCCTGCCGTCAGCGGCGAGGAAATATCTGCAACTGTAGAATCGTTCAGCCGAAGCGAATCCTTTACAGGAGTTACTGTGTTGTCCGGAGTCTCTCTCAGGGCCACTGAAACCTTGAGAAGCATAACCGAGGCCGTGTCTCATAAATATGTTCTTCTCTATACAAAGGAAAAACCGTTGGAGATGGGGATGTTTGCCCTGGATCGTATCATTTCCATTGCCGAGGATACAGGTGCCGACATGCTTTATGCAGACCATTACACCATGGTATCAGACCCTGACGGCAAGCCGCAGAGGCTGCGTCATCCGCTTATCGACTGTCAGAGGGGTGCGTTGAGGGATGACTTTGACTTCGGCAGTGTACTTGTATTCAAGTCAGCTTCATTCAAAAGGGCTGTCAGAAATATGACGGAGGATTATAATTGGGGAGCACTTTACGACCTGCGTCTTCGCATGAAGAAGATTGTCCATATCAATGAATTTCTATATACCGAGATAGAGACAGACAACAGGAAATCCGGCGAAAAGCTGTTTGATTATGTGGATCCGAAGAACAGGGAAGTGCAGATCGAAATGGAAAAGATCTGTACCGAACATCTCAAGCGTATCGGGGGGTGGTTGCCTCCTGTGTTCAAGGAGCCTGATTCGGAGTCACTCGGAGTAGCCAGATGCGAGAACGGACTTCTCGAAGGCTATCCTGTTACAGCATCAGTCATCATACCCGTATTCAATAGGATAAGGACCATAAGGGATGCCGTGGAAAGCGCCCTCAGCCAGAAATGTGATTTTCCGTTCAATGTGATAGTTGTGGATAACCATTCCTCGGACGGCACTACGGAACTCCTTGACGAAATAGCTTCAAAGGACGAAAGACTGATTCATCTGATCCCTGCCAGACATGACCTCGGAATAGGAGGCTGCTGGAATCTGGCTACCCACAGCGAACATTGCGGGGAATATGCAGTCCAGCTTGACAGCGATGATGTCTACAGCGGTCCGGACACTCTCCGGAAGATTGTAGATGCCTTTCGTGAGCAGAGGTGCGCGATGGTGGTCGGAACATATCAGATGACTGATTTTAAGATGAATCCGATTCCTCCGGGAGTCATTGATCATAAGGAGTGGACAGAAGATAACGGTCGGAATAATGCGCTGAGAGTTAATGGATTGGGCGCTCCGAGAGCCTTCTGGACTCCGCTCCTGCGTACTATCAACCTTCCGAATACAAGCTATGGTGAGGACTATGCGCTGGGACTGCGCATAAGCCGCGAGTACCGCATTGGACGAATCTATGACGTGCTCTATTGTTGCCGTCGTTGGGATGGTAATTCGGATGCGGCTTTGAATATTGAGAAGGTCAATGCAAACAATCTCTATAAGGACCGCATCCGCACATGGGAACTGGAAGCCCGCATCAGGCTGTCATCCAAAGCTTAGCCGGAGGGAATCCGTATAATTTTATGAGAGAATCAAGAATACATAAATTCGTAGGAGACCAGCTTTCCCGCTGGCCTTTGGCTTGTGACAACTTCAGGGCATTGAAGAACGTGCAGGTCAGGGAAATTGTTGTAAACGGCTTGAAAGTCAAGCTGCAGTTCAACCCTGCCCGCATGGTGTCCTCTGCAGCCAAACTCACAAAAGAGGATATTGCAAGACGGAAATGTTTCCTATGCCACGAAAACCGTCCTTCGGAACAGATAATGATGAAGTTCGAGGGCCGTAAAGGAAAGAAATACCATATCCTCATCAATCCTTATCCAATCTTCCCGGATCATCTGGTGATAGCCATGAGCAGGCATACTGACCAGTCCATATGGCAGCGCTATATCGATATGCTGGATCTGGCCAGAAAATATCCTGATTTCTCGTTTTTTTACAACGGGCCGTGCTGCGGAGCCTCCGCACCTGACCACCACCACTTCCAAGGTGTTCCGGAAAAGCTCATGCCGCTCGAAAATGATGTCGACGCATGCCTGGATTCAATGCACTACCTTACCTCTGTGCAGGATGCCCGTCTGTATCATTATGATAAGTTTGCCACAGGCATATTTGTCATCAGGGCCGAAACCGCAAAATCGGCAGCAAAGCTTTTTTATCGTCTGCTTGACTGTGCTGATGTCCAGCCTGGTGACAATGAACCGCGCATCAATCTCTTTACATATTATCGTGACGGGGAGTTCCGCTCCATTGTCGTGTTCCGCAAATGTCATCGCTCCAGCCACTACTTCAGCGATGGCCCTGACCATCTTACAATGAGCCCTGGCTGTGCAGATATGGCGGGTGTGTTCATTGTTCCGGTAAAGGAAGAGTATGACAAGATAACTCCTCAGCTGATAGAAGACATGCTGTCGGAGGTGACGATTCCGAAGGAAGAGGAGCAGCGGCTGATATGGCGTCTTACCCGCACACAGCCCACTCTGGAGGTGGGAATAATGTCGGCAAAGGAACTGGAGTTTGAAATACTGTCCGATGGTGCCGGAGTGAGAAAGGCTTCGCTGAGAGAGGGCAAGATAGAATATGACGGGGCTCTATATGACGAACTGTACTTTGAAGCGCAGACCCTGTCGACCCAGTTCGCCCAGCCGTCATTCGTTCTCCGCGGGGTGACCATAGGCAAGGACTTCCATTGGCAACGCTTTGAAGACCAGAAGTTTGCAGGCGCATTGAAGATCATTGTGGAGCGCGGCCAGCTCACGGCAATCAATGTCGTCGGCATAGAGGATTATCTCCTCAGCGTCATATCTTCGGAGATGAGCGCCTCTGCCTCGGAGGAATTCCTCAAGGCCCATGCCGTGATTTCCCGTTCATGGGTCATGGCTCAGATATCCGCTGTCCGCACCCATGCCGGCAGTCAGATTCCGGAAGGAATAACCGGAACACCATCTCTGGTGTCGCATCTGGATTATCTGCTCTCTCCCCAGACCCGATCCTCTTCGGAGATTCATGAACATATCAAATGGTATGACCATCAGGACCATACCTGCTATGATGTGTGTGCAGACGATCATTGCCAGCGCTATCAGGGCCTTACCCGGGCAACCGGAGAAACCGTGCGCAAGGCCATTGACCAGACATGGGGACAGGTCCTTACATATGACGGCGAATTATGCGATGCCAGATTCTCCAAATGCTGCGGTGGAGTGATGGAATCATTCTCTACATGTTGGGAAGATAAGGACTATCCATATCTGCAGCCACTTCCTGATACCACATTACATGAAGAGGACGGGAAATGTTTCTGCAATACCAGGGATAAGGACATCCTGTCTCAGGTGCTTAACAACTATGATCTGGAAACAGTAGATTTCTATCGCTGGACCGAAGTGTATGAAAAGTCAGCTTTTGACTCTCTTGTTGCACGTCGAAGCGGGGTCGATCTCGGGGAAATCCAGGCTCTGCTACCTCTTGAAAGAGGACGTTCCGGCCGGATATGGAAACTCCTGATCGAAGGCTCAAAAGGAAAGATGATAATTGGTAAGGAATTGGAAATCAGGCGAATCCTGTCAGAGTCGCACTTGAAGAGCTCTGCCTTCGAGGTCATGTTCGAAGGTGATAAGGTAATCCTTGAAGGCAAGGGATGGGGACATGGAGTCGGCCTGTGCCAGATAGGTGCCGCAGTTATGGCAGCTAAAGGATACGACTACAAGGAAATCCTGAGTCATTATTATCCGGATTCCGTTCTTCAGGTACGTCAGAACAAGAATTGATAATTAACCGGCAATGAACAGACCTATATATAGAAATCCATGGTTGTGGGTTCCGACGCTTTACTTCGCGGAGGGAATCCCATATTTTCTGGTCAATACCATATCTGTTGTGATGTTCACGGATATGGGCATGCCCAACGGGCAGATGTCGCTGTATACCAGCCTGCTGTATCTTCCATGGGTCATAAAGCCTTTCTGGAGCCCGTTTGTGGATATCATCAAGAGCAAGAGGTGGTGGATCATCACGATGCAGATCCTGATGACAGCAGTCATGTGTCTGCTGCCTTTCCTGCTTCCCAGGGGGCATGGCGCCGGATTTTCTGAAGCGCCGCTGTTTTATGTAACCCTTGGCCTGTTCTGGATAACTGCATTTGCCTCCGCCACTCATGATATAGCTGCAGACGGCTTTTACATGCTGGGACTTGATACCAACAAGCAGACTCAGTTTGTAGGCATAAGAAGTACGTTCTACCGTCTGTCATCCATTTTCGGTCAAGGGGTTCTTGTAGCCCTCGCCGGTGTACTGCACCGTCATACATCGGATATACACCTTGCCTGGCAGATGACATTGATACTTGCTGCCCTCATGTTTGCAGGTATAACCCTTTACCATACCTGGAGTCTGCCAAGTCCTACCTCAGACAAACTCAATACCCCTACCAGCCCTAAAGAAATTTTCTTCGGCTTTTTACGTACCTTCGGTATTTTCTTTACCAAGAAACATGTCTGGATCGCCTTGCTGTTCATGCTTTTGTACAGGCTTCCGGAAGCGTTCCTTGTAAAGATGATGAATCCTTTCCTGCTGAATTCAATTGAAACCGGCGGATTAGGAATGGCAAAGGAGGAAGTCGGCCTGATTTATGGAACCATCGGCACAGCTGCGTTGATTGTCGGTGGCATCCTGGGTGGATTGGCCGCTTCACGCTGGGGCCTGAAGAAGTGTCTGTGGCCGATGGCTTTAAGTCTGGCACTTCCTTGTCTCTCATTCGTGTTTCTGGCAGCATTTCAGCCAGAAAACCTTTGGGTCATAGGTTCTTGCGTGGCATTGGACCAGTTCGGATACGGCTTCGGCTTTACCGCATATATGCTGTATCTGATATATTTTTCAGAAGGAGAGTATAAAACGGCACATTATTCGATATGTACCGGATTCATGGCCTTGAGCATGATGCTCCCGGGACTTGTGGCCGGGTATATCCAGGAAGCTCTCGGTTATACAAATTTCTTTATCTTTGTAATGATCTGCTGCCTTGCAACGGTGCTTGTGACGCTTCTGCTGAAGGTGGATCCCGAATTTGGAAAGAAACAAAATCAATAGATATGAAGTATAATACAATCCTGGCTGCAGCTGTTTCTGCAGCAATGTTAATGGCGTGTGGACCAAAATATGTCAAACCGGCCGCTTCTGCATCCTCTCCGGAAGAACCATCGTCCAACGTGGAGTTTGCACTCAATTTTTTCCAGAAGGCAAATCAGACCATATCTCCTGACGAGAACCTCCTGCTGTCTCCATACAGTGCAGGAGTTGCACTCTCAATGCTTGAAGAGGGTGCTGAAGGGGAGACCAAAGCCGAATTCGACAATGCTCTCGCTAATCATCTCTACCGTGCGGAAAACCTCGGCAGCAACGATACTGTGATAGTGGAGTCTGCATCATCTGTCTGGATATCAGACAATTTCAGCGTACGTAACAGATATGTGAGTCTGCTGGAAAACTATTATGATGCATTCATAACCACGCAGAACTTCTCCGATCCTGCTACTGTGAAGGCTATAAATAACTGGTGCGGAGAAAATACAGCAGGTAAGATCAATCATATTCTCAATGAACTTACCCCTAATGATGTGATGGTGCTCATCAATGCCCTCTATTTCAATGCTCCATGGGCAGAGGAGTTTGATCCCAAGCAGACATCTTCATCTACCTTCAAGGGAATGAAGGAAGATAGAGAGGTTCAGATGATGCAGAAGAAGGATAGCTTTGAATATGCTGAGTATCAGGGATGTCAGATGGTACGTCTCCCGTACGCAGGAGGCAGATATTCTATGCTTGTGGTCCTTCCTCCTCATAACTGGGACATCAATACGATCATACCTTATATAAACGAGTCAATGTACGATGCTGCAATGGATATGATCTCAACGCGTGAGGTGATATTGCAGATGCCGAAATTCAAGCTGGAGACCGAACTGATCCTCAACAAGACCCTCAATAAGATGGGTATATGGACAGCTTTCGATGGCGCGGCCGATTTCAAGGGTATTTCAGCTATGGGACCGCTCAGCCTGGGTATGGTAAAGCAGAAGTGTTATATAGACGTAACTGAAAAGGGAACAGAGGCAGCTGCTGTGACAGTCGCTCAGGTGCGCCTGACTTCGGCCAGACCTATGCCGGTCACAAGAATGACTGTTGACAGGCCGTTCCTCTTCCTGATTGCTGATGCTCAGACCGATAATATATTGTTTGCAGGCAAGGTTGTGAATCTATAATAAAGTTCCAGATGAAAAGACTATTCGTAGCAATTGCATGTGCTTTTACTGTCTTGGGCAGCTGTCTTTGTCTTGATGCTAAGCAGCCTGTCGTCAAGCCAGGTGTTGAAGTACTCGTCGAATCAGGTTTCCAGCGTCTTGTGGGCAAGCGCGTGGGACTTGTCACAAATCCAAGCGGTGTCGACAGTCAGCTCCGTTCGACCATTGATATCCTCTACAACGCTCCCGGTGTGGAACTCGTTGCCTTATATGGTCCCGAGCATGGAGTGAGAGGTGATGTATATGCAGGCGGAAAGGTGACTGACACTGTGGATGAGAAGACGGGCCTTCCTGTATATTCTCTCTATGGCGCCACGCGTAAGCCTACCAGGGAAATGCTACAGGGTATTGACATAATGGTATATGATATCCAGGATGTCGGTGTGCGTTCCTATACATTCATAAGCACTCTGGGACTGGTCATGGAAGCATGCGGGGAACTTGGCATCGAGGTAATGGTGCTTGACCGTCCTAACCCGCTGGGCGGCAATAAGATAGAAGGAAACTATGTCGAGCAGCCGTTCAATTCGTTTGTGAGCCAGTACAGGATACCATATGTTTATGGACTGACAGTCGGCGAACTCGCGGAAATGATAAATGAGGAGGGCATGAACCGTGGGCAGAAAGGAAATCAGGCTCCTGCCAGATGCAAGCTCTGGGTTGTGCCCATGGAGGGATGGACCAGGAATATGCTCTATGAGGATACAGGGCTCCCTTGGGTGCTCCCTTCTCCAAACATTCCTTTCAAAGAGACTCCTGTCTATTATGCATCTGCAGGTATATGTGGAGAACTATACGGATTTCTCAATATTGGCATAGGATATACTCTTCCTTTCCAGGTTTTTGGAGCGACATGGATGGATCCGGAAAAGCTGAAAGCCCGTCTGGAAAGCTATGATCTTCCCGGCGTTGCCTTTCGTACTATCTGGTTCAAACCTTTCTCCGGCAGTGCGAAAGGTCAGTTGGTCGGTGGTGTGCAATATTTTTTCACAGACTATGATTCGGCCCGAATAACAGAACTGCAATTCCATGTAATCCAAGCAGTTGCAGAGCTTTATCCGGATAAGAAAGCCTTTGAGATAATCAGTGGCTACGGGCTGTTTGATAAAGTTTGTGGCACGGATTATGTTAGACTGCAGTTAAGTAAGAATTACAAGGCGGACGAAATCATTTCATATTGGCGGAAAGACGAAGCATCTTTCCGCGCCTTGTCGCAAAATTACTATATCTATTAACCTTAAAACTTCTTTATCATGAAGACGCTCAGAACAACATTGGCTGTAATGCTTGTAGGATTGGCATTCACAGCATTTGAGTCTGACGCCTTGGCGCAGGCAAGAAGGGGAGGCTCGTCGACATCCAGATCTTCGTCGACATCAAGATCTTCGTCGACATCAAGATCATCTTCAACATCATCATCTAGATCTGTATCTTCGTCGTCAAGATCAGATGTACGCCCTTCTACAAAGAATTCATCTGACCGCAAGCCGGGAACTACTACTGGAAGAAAGCCTAGCACTACCGTGACAAAGCCATCTAAACCGGCTGTTTCCGTGACTGCTCCATCTGCTCAGAGACCGTCTTCACAGAAACCGGCTACTGTAACCAGACCGGCATCACAGAAGCCTTCGTCAACAAAGCCATCTACGGTAACAAGACCTGCTTCACAGAAACCTTCGGTTACAAAGCCATCTACGCAGAAACCTTCTGTGACAAGACCGGCGACAAAGCCAGCTGTAACAAGGCCTTCTACCCAGAAACCTTCAGGTCAGAAACCATCAGGCCAGCAGCCTGATTTCAAGCCGGGAGATCAGAATAAGCCGATAACTGTTACACGTCCAGGTCATCGTCCTGGTGACAGAAGAGCAGACCGCAAACCGGACAGACCACAGCAGATACGCCCGGATCACAAGCCTGATGTTCACAGAGTTCACCCACGTGACCGTGACTTCATGCACTATGACAGACCTTCATACTTTTGGAGCGGACACAACCACTGCTACGGTCACAGGGTAAGAGTTATTCCTACACACGCTCACATACATGTTCACCACGGAATAACTTACTACTGCTACAATGATATATGGTATCGCCCATATGGCGGACACTATGTAGTATGCCGTCCTCCATTCGGAACGGTTCTGGCAGCAAACCTTATTGCAGATATGACTTGGGCGGCTGTTAACATGTCTTATTATTATACAGTAGCTCAGACATATAGCCAGATATCGGAAAACAACGCATATATTGCTGAGCAGAACGCAATAATCGCACAGAACAACGCAACCATAGCTGCGCAGAATGCACAGATCGCAGCGGGCCAGATGCAGGCGCAGGCTGCCTACACATTGGCAAACCAGCTAGGACTTGTTCAGAGCTATGCTGCAGCAGGAAGCACATACTATTATCAGGATGGTGTCTTCTATATGATGGGAGCGGACGGACAGTATTCAGTTATCGTACCTCCTGCAGGTGCATTGGTTGAAACACTTCCTGAAGACTACGACATAGTGGTTCTTGCAGATGGAAACGAGTATTATCAGGTAGATGATACTGTCTATAAGGTAACAATCAGTGAGGGAAAACCTTACTTTGAAGTTCTTGGTCAGCGTTATTAAGGAGTATGAGAAAATTTGTCGGGATCATCTTCGTTGCTGCTTGCCTTGCCGTAAATGTCTCGTGCAGCAGACAGGATCAGTCGGGAGGGGAATATATACTGTTCGAGATTCATGGCAACGTGACCGATCAGGAAGGGAATCCGCTGGAAGGAATAGTAGTTTCATCCGGAATGTCGGATGAAGTGAGAACAAACAAGAATGGCAATTTTACATTCCACGGACGTTGTAACCCTACCGAGTATGTGCATCTTTCCTTTGAAGACAAGGACGGTGAAGCTAATGGAGGGCTGTTTCTTAAAAGAGATGAGAGCATTCCTGTGAAACAGAAGCTTCCCGGTGATGAGGAAGGAAATTTCAGGGGAAAGTATTTCGCTCAGGATGTCAAGGTCATAATGATCGGAAAGACATCAGAGATCCAGCCTCTTCCTGTAAATATGGACAGGGATTAGGGCTATGAGGTAACCGATTGCAGCTACTCCTGCTGCGGTAAGCAGGATATCAGACCAAGATATTACTATAGGATATGCCTGGACAAGAAATTGTCCGGGCATTTTTATGAATCCGAAATGCTGCTGGAGGAGAGCAAAGCTGATTCCGATGATAAGGCCGACAGCCAGACCTATCAGTGAAATAGACCAGCCTTCAAGCGTGAATATGCGTCTGATAAGCTTTTCCGATGCCCCCATGCTGCGGAGAGTCCTGATATCTGAGGCCTTGTCGATTATAAGCATGGACAGGCTGCCGAAGATGTTGAAGGCGATGATTATGATTACGAAGATGAGAATCGTATAGATCGCAGCCTTCTCATATTTCATCATTTTATACAGCGATTCGTTCTGCTGGAACCTGTCGCTTACCTTGAAACCTTCTCCGAGGCGCATGGATATCTCATCCTGCAAGTTCCTGAGCTCTCTTTCGCTTATCCCCTCATCCAGCCTTATTTCCACGGCGGAAACAATATTCCCCTCATATTCCAGCAGCTCCTGCATTTTGTCGATAGGCAGTATCAGAAGTTCCTTGTCAGCATCTCCTCCAAGTTGGAATACACCTGATGGCCACACTTTTATGCTTTCCAGAGACGAGGCAGGGTTTGCTGTGGATATCTTACGCGTGCGGGATGGAAAATACAGCTCGATAGCAGTCAGGAAACGAGGGTTTATTCCCATTTCATAAGCAAGACCGGAACCGACACATGCCAAAGGAACATCTCCTCTGTGCAAGGTGAAGTCCCCTTGAATCATCTGTGCCTGAAGAGGGGATTCTTCTTCATAGATCCGATCGACTCCCTTTGCTTTTACAAGACTCTGACTCTCGCCATATGTGATGAATACGTCTTCCTGAAGCACGCATGACATGTTCTTGACGGATGCTTGCTCGTATATCCAGTCAAAAGCTTCACCTTCAGGAATGAATGTCTTGCTTTTGGTCGGAGTTATCATCAGATCGGGCTCGACACTGCCCATCATCGATCTGATGAGCGAGTCGAACCCGTTATATACCGAAAGTATGATTATAAGCGCCGCAGTTCCGATAGCCATGCCGACAGCACTTATCGCAGAGATGATATTGATCACATTATGTGACTTCTTTGCAATAAGATATCTGCCTGCTATGAATCCTGCTAGTCTCATCTGTCATTTCGAGCCTACCCTGTCATTTCGAGCTTGTCGAGAAATCTACTTCTTCAGAAGCTCCTCGATGTGCTCTACGTAGTCGAGCGAGCTGTCGAGGTAGAAGGCGATTTCCGGGACGATGCGGAGCTGCTTGCCCATCTTCGCACCGAGCTCGCCACGAAGAGGTCTTGTGTTCTCTTCAAGTACTCCCATCACGGCTTCGGCCTTCTCTGACGGGAAAACGCTGACATATATCTTGGCTATAGAGAGGTCAGGGCTGACCTTCACTCCGCTTACCGACACGAGCGCGCCGCCGAATGCGGCCATGCCCTTGCTGCGGATGATCTCAGCCATCACCTTCTGTATCTCTTTGGCAACCTTCAGCTGCCTTGTGCTTTCAATATTCTTTTCCATATTTCTCTGTCATCCTGAGCGTTAGCGAAGGATCTTTATGATAAAGTAGTTCTTCTTACCCTTCTGTGCAAGAATATATTTGCCGTTGATGAACGACTCCTCGCCGATCTGGGCGTTGATGTCAGCGACCTTCTCCTTGTTGATGCTCACGCCGTTTGCTTGGATCATCTTGCGGCATTCTCCCTTTGACGGGAATACCTGTGACTCAGCAGCAAGAAGGTCGATGATGCCGATAGGGAACTTGTCTGCAGAGACCTCGAATGTAGGCACTCCATCGAACACTGCGAGGAAAGTCTTCTCGTCAAGGTTCATGAGTGCATCCTTTGTCGCATTTCCGAAGAGCATCTGAGATGCTGCGATTGCATTTTCGTATTCTGCTGCACCGTGAACCATAGTGGTAACTTCCTTTGCAAGGAGCTTCTGAAGCTCGCGGCGCTCCGGAGCTTCGGCATGCTGTGCGATAGCTGCGTCGATCTCCTCCTTTGAAAGCATGGTGAAGATCTTGATGTATTTCTCTGCATCTGAGTCTGATACGTTGAGCCAGAACTGGTAGAACTGGTATGGAGATGTGCGCTCTGGATCGAGCCAGATGTTGCCCTTCTCGGTCTTTCCGAACTTGCCGCCGTCTGCCTTTGTGATCAGAGGGCAGGTAAGGGCGAATGCCTCCTTGCCGAGGATGCGGCGGATGAGCTCCGAACCTGTGGTGATGTTGCCCCACTGGTCTGCACCACCCATCTGGAGGGTACATCCCTTGTGCTCATAGAGGTAGAGGAAGTCGTATCCCTGAAGGAGCTGGTATGTGAACTCTGTGAATGACATGCCGTCGCGAGCCTCTCCCGAGAGTCTCTTCTTTACAGAATCCTTTGCCATCATGTAGTTTACTGTGATGTGCTTTCCGATCTCGCGTGCGAAATCAAGGAAAGTGAAATTCTTCATCCAGTCGTAGTTGTTCACAAGCTCCGCCTTGTTCGCTGCGTCCGAGTCGAAGTCAAGGAACTTGCTGAGCTGAGCCTTGATGCAGGCTACATTGTGGTTGAGTGTCTCCTCATCGAGAAGATTTCTCTCCTGTGACTTCATCGAAGGGTCTCCGATCATACCTGTAGCACCTCCGACGAGTGCGATAGGCTTATGACCGCAGTTCTGGAAATGTTTCAGGATCATGATGCTGACCATATGGCCGATATGGAGCGAATCAGCTGTAGGGTCAATTCCTACGTAAGCTGCGGTCGATCCTTCCATAAGTTTCTCCTCTGTGCCAGGCATGATGTCCTGGATCATGCCTCTCCACCTGAGTTCCTCTACAAAATTCTTCATATCTATATTTCTTTTATATTTTTTATTCTACCTGTCATCTCGAACTGCCCTCCTTCCTGTCATCTCGAGCGAGCCGATTCCTGTCTGTCATCTCGAGCGAGCGCAGCGAGTCGAGAGATCTCATTGCAACCTGCAAATATATATAAAAATAACCACATATGAAACACCAATCCCGGATGTGGCTCGCTCCGCAGGAGCATAGGTATATGCTCCGCTCGCTCACATCCGGGATTGATAAGAGTAGTTGTTTAAGATTGTACAATTTTTATTTGTACAATTAAAAGTTGTTATTATATTTGTAAAAAATCTTTGAGATATGACATTTGATGATATTACAGAGGACGGCAGATTGTGGGCAGTTAGATACAAAGAAGATAACGAGAATGCCTTATTCAGATTGTTTGATCAATGGAATGATGTGGCTTGGTTGAGGGGATTTTTCAAAGAAAATATTGATGATTTGTCATCATACTTCAAGATTACAGATGTCAACGAGGCTATTTATGACACGATTGAAGATAGTGAAAACCTTCAATGCCTGATTATGGATATCTCTCCGGATGCTGATCTGGACACAATATTCAGGCCTCTTGATAATCATAGAACAGCAGAAGCACTGCTCGGAAAGGAGAAAGCAAAGTTAAGAAATAAAACAAAACATCCATCTTGGTTAAGAATTTATGCCCTGAGACTATCATCCGGGATATATATCATTACTGGTGGAGCAATAAAACTAACCGCAACAATGCAGGAGCGTGAACACACTTTAAATGAATTACACAAAATGGAAAAAGTGCGTCAGTTTTTGCTTTCTGAGAACATTGTTGATGATGATGGTTTTATAGATTACTTAAGTGAAACATAAAGTTATAAGGTATGAGCTCAACAATCGAAAGGCTGAAAAAACATAAATCCTCAACTCCATCACGATGGAAAGAAGAAGCCCATTTTCGCGTTGAGAATAGAGCATGGTTAAGATATTCTCAATCTATAGCCATGAGAATATTAGATGAAATGGAGAAAAACAGCATGACTCAGAAGGAGTTTGCTGAAAAGGCAGGATGTAGCCAGCAGTATATCTCCAGGATACTTAAAGGCAGAGAAAACCTTTCGTTGGAAACCATTTCCAAAATTGAGTCAGCTTTGGGAATCTCTATCATTGAAGTCAAACTCTAACTTTAAATAATTAACCAGCAGCCCGGAAAGGGCTGCTGGTTAATTATTTAATATGGTGCTGAATTGTATGTTGTCGATTACCAGCCCCACTCGAAGACGATGTCGCGTGGGATGCCGGCGTTGTTGACCTTCTCGACGTCAGCGGCGAGGCCTTCGGAGATGTTTGCGTGCTCGGCTGAGTACTTCTGTGCAAACTCGAAGTTTCCGGTTGCCTGAGTCTCGAGGATGAGGGCGGCCCATGCGTTGATTGCCTCAGCAGCCTTGTCGAAATCTACGACATACTTGCCGTCTGCATTGCGGCTGAATGCTCCGTGCTCTTCCATGAAGTTGTAGCACATCATGTTTGCCTTTCCGTGTGATGAGGCATGGCCGAAGCGTACGGAACGTACGATTCCTGCGATGAATGTAGCCACTGACTCTTCCTTGGTGATGTCTGTAATCTCGCCCATATCAATGAGTTCGCTTACCATAAACAGACCGAGGATGTCAGCCTTCGCCTCTTCCCATGTGGTCTTCTCCGATCCCATTGCTTCGTCTACTGTGCCCTTGCCGTTGATGGTCTGCTTTACACCAAGGCCGTGTGCGACTTCGTGGAAAGTCACGTTCCAGAAGAATGCATCAGGACTGAGGTACTGAAGTTGCTCGGGAGCCATGAGGGTCTCGCCGATAGGCATCATGATCTTGTCGAACTTGGCCATCATGCTGTTGTAGAGCTGGAGGCGGCGTGCGCCCTTAGCGGCATGCACCCTCTCGTCGTTAGGAAGGTTGATGGCGATGGTCTTGCTTCCGGCATTGCAGTCTCCTGCATAGTAGATGGCATCATAGACATTGAGGTCTGACGATGTTCCAGGTACGAAAGTCTTGTATTCTGCAGGGCAAGGGAGCTTCTGCTGGAGTACAGGCAGGAGAGAAACATATTTTGCAAGATTCTCGCTGCGCTTCTCGTCCTTCAGGAGGATGAAGCACTCATATGCTGCCTTGGCTTCGAAGAGGTGGTCGTCGTAGTTCTCGATAGGTCCGATGACAAGGTCCATATTGCAGTCCTTCATGTCCATCCATGCCATGTCGCTGGCAAGGTAATCGTCTGTGCGGAAGGCCTTTACGCGCTCTGTAAGGTAATTGCGCATGCCCTCGTTGGTCGTGAGGGATGCTGCTTCTTCAAGCAGCGCGCAGACCTTCTCGAGCTCCTCCTTGTACTCGTCGCGGTACCATACGGTCTTGAGGTTGCCGTTCTCGTCGCGGCGGATTACGGTGTAAAGATTGAGCTTGTCAGGATCTTCGAATGCGTTCCACTCCTCCATTGTCATGTCCTGCGGATAGTACTGGCATCCGAGCGGCTTCTCGCCATATCCTTCAACGAAGGGTGCGTTGTTGTCAAGATGGTCCCATGGACCGTAGTTGATCATTGCATATGCCTTTGCATATTCGTCTGTAAGCGCTTCCATTTCGGCCTTGTCGCCGAAGGTCTGCTTCCAGAACAGGCCGTCCATAATCTCTCCGGCCTGACGGAACAGGGCGATGATCTTCTTGTCGTTGTCGGAAAGGGCGTCATATAAAGGGGACTTCACTTCTACAACGGCATAGCTCTCGACTTTCTCTTTAAGTTCTGTGTTCACAGGTGCTTTCTTAGGAGCACAAGCAGCCACTGCGACTGCAGCGGCTGCCAGGATATATAACTTCTTCATAATCAATTAGAATGATACTGCGATACCGATGAAGTCCTCTGCCTTGAGGGCTGCGCCACCGATGAGACCGCCGTCGATGTCAGGACATGCGAAAAGCTCCTTTGCGTTGGAAGGCTTGCATGAACCGCCGTAGAGGATAGAAATCTCCTCAGCGAGCTCACCGAACTTCTCAGCGAGAACCTTGCGGATCTCAGCGTGGATCTCCTGAGCCTGCTCAGCAGTTGCAGTCTTGCCTGTTCCGATAGCCCATACAGGCTCGTATGCTACTACAACCTTTGCCATCTCCTCAGCTGTGAGAGTGAAGAGAACATTCTTTACCTGCTCTGTAACAACCTCGAAGTGACGGCCTGCCTCACGCACCTCAAGCTTCTCACCGATGCAGAAGATTGGTGAAAGACCCTCAGCGAGAGCGAGCTTTACCTTCTCAACGAGAGTAGCGTCAGTCTCACCATAGTACTCTCTTCTCTCTGAGTGACCGAGGATTACATACTGGCAACCTACGCCTGAGATCATGTTTACTGCAACCTCTCCTGTGTATGCGCCCTTTACGTGATCAGCGCAGTTCTGTGCAGAAAGACCTACTGCAGTATCCTTTACTACCTCAGCTACAGGGTAAAGGTGAGTGAATGGAGGTGCGATGATAAGCTTTACGTCTGCCGGTACCTCAGCTGAAGCTGATACTACTGCCTTTGCGAGCTCAACGCCCTCTGCAACTGTTGTGTTCATCTTCCAGTTGCCTGCTACGATGTGTTTTCTCATTGTTTTTCTATTATTTAATTGTTCGTAAATCCAATTATGTGTGGTGTTGTGTGGTTTTTCTAGGTAAAAAATCCAGAAAACGGTGCAAATTTACGAGAATTTTTCTATTTTTACGGAGTTTTACACAGAAACAACACTTTTAACTAAAAACTATATGAAAAAAATCTTATTTGGATTGGCAGCTGCGGCTCTTCTTTTCGCAGGCTGTACCAAGGAGCTCGAGCAGAGAGTCGATCAGCTCGAGACTGACGTTGACAAGGTCACTTCAGATGTTACTCAGCTCAAGAGCGATCTCGCTGCACTGAAGGCTGCTGTTGACAACAAACTTGTTGTTGATGAAATCAAGACTCTTGAGGATGGATACGAGCTTGTATTCTCTGACGGAACTAAAGCAGTCATCAAGAATGGCGCTAAGGGTGACAAGGGTGACACCGGAGCTCAGGGTGAGAAAGGCGATAAAGGTGACAAGGGTGACAAGGGTGACACCGGAGCAACTGGAGCTACAGGCCCACAGGGTCCTCAGGGTCCACAGGGCGAAACTGGTGCTCAGGGACCTCAGGGCGAGCAGGGTCCACAGGGCGAGCAAGGACCTCAGGGCGAGCAAGGACCTCAGGGCGAGCAAGGACCTCAGGGCGAGCAGGGTCCTCAGGGTGAGCAGGGTCCACAGGGCGAGCAAGGTCCTCAGGGTGAGCAGGGTCCACAGGGCGAGAAAGGCGAGGACGGAGATGCATTCTTCGAGAGCGTTGAGCTTACAGAGGATGGCGCATACCTCGTGATCACTCTCATCGACGGTACCGTTTATGAGCTTCCTATGGGTGGCTTCAACATTGTGTTCACTGCTGTTGACTATGAAGGCCTTGCAGGTGAGGTAGTTGAAGTTCCATATACCCTTACAGGCGTCAAGGAAGGCGAGCAGGTATATGTACGCGTCCTTTCTTCAAACAACTGTACTGCAGTTGTAGGCGAGACTTCAGTGAAGGTTACTCTCGCAGAGGGTGAAGGTTATGTTGACCTCTATGCTCTCAATAACACAACAGGTGAGCTTAAGGCTAAGACTCTCGAGTTCAAGGCAGGTGGAGCTCTTAAGATTGAAAATACTGAGTTTGTAATTTCTCCACTCGGAGGTGATGTGGAAGTTCCTGTAACTACTGCAACTGATTATGAGGTTCAGATTGATGGATCATGGCTTACACACGCTGCGACTAAGGCAGTTCGTGAAGAGACAATCGTTCTCACAGCAGCTGCTGCAAATACAGGTGCTAATGACCTGAAGGCAACTGTAAAGCTCGTTGCAGGTGAGAAGGTTCTTGCTACTTTCGAAGTTGCACAGAAGAATTACTATCCTGAGTGGATCGAGGCAGACGGCGAGCAGGTAGAGTGGGCAGAGTCATTCGACCTCTACAAGAACGAGGACCTGTCAGGCGATCCTGCAGCATCAAAGAAGGGCGTATTCACATTCGCTCTCAGCGATGACTTCTCTAAGGGTGTTTACAAGGTAAGCAACATGTTCATGGCAGCTCTCTACTACGGTGAGGGATACCAGCCGGTTTCAAATAAGGGTGGTGAGTACTATGCCGACGTAGAAGGTGACGTTCTCACAATCTACATGTCCGGAGCAGTAATGAGCTACGGCTTCCTTGAGGATATCGAGGTCGCTTACGACGCAACATCAAAGACATTCTCGATTGCAGAGACACTCTCAGGAATGGTATACGGTGACGGCTTCAACCGCACAGGTTACCTCACAAACTACACAGCAGCAGTCAAGGTTGATGCTCCTGCAGGAGGCGAGTTCGACGAACTGATCGGTGAGTACACAGAGGAATTCGCTGATGGCGCATACAATGGCTACCCAGCAAAGGGAGCTCTTACAATTGTGGCAAGCGATAATGCTGACTATGATCTCCAGATGACATTCTTCGGCGGTACAAGCGCAGCTGTTACAGTATATGCAAATGTAGATGGCAATACTATCAAGACTGTCCAGCCTTCAAGCTATACCAACATGGGTACATTCTATGAAAGTACTCTTACAGTAGCTGATGGTGTCATCTCAGGTACTCTTAAGTTCGACTACCCTACAGTTTCAGACTATACGGCAACAAAGAAGATTGACTGGGCAGCAGTTATGGCAGGTGAGTACACGGAGGAGTTTGCTGATGGCGCATACAATGGCTACCCAGCAAAGGGAGCTCTTACAATTGCGGCAAGCGATAATGCTGACTATGATCTCCAGATGACCTTCTTTGGCGGTACAAGCGCAGCTGTTACAGTATATGCAAACGTATCTGAGGATGGTACAACAATCACAACAGTCCAGCCATCAGGCTACACCAACATGGGTACATTCTATGCAAGTACTCTTACAGTAGCTGGTAATGTGATTTCTGGTACACTGAAGTTTGACTATCCTACAGTTTCTGACTATACAGCAACAAAGCCAGGTGCTGTTGAGCCGGAGCCAGTTGGCAAGGAACTCAAGAGAGTGTGGGTAAGTATGCTCCGGATGCAAATGGCTGGATTGTAATGGGCGCTGGCAACCTTGACAGAGGAATGGCAATGGATAACCAGTATATCTATGTTTCGAAGTCGACAGCTTATGCTCCTGTAATCAAGGCATTCGACTTCGCAGGTAACGAGGCATTCGACTGCAATGTGACTGGAATGGGCTCAGGCAATGCTTGGGGTGATGCAATGGAGTATTCTGTAAACTGCGTGCGCACAATGCCTAAGGCTGACGGTTCATATGTACTTATCGCATGTAACCTTAAGGTTAACGAAAATCATGTACTCGAGATCTGGGCTTGGGTAAACGGTCCTCAGTCAGCTCCTACATGTATCGGACGCTATGCTTACGATGCTGTCGCTAATGCTCAGGACCACAGAAGATATGGTGACAGATTCGATGTAAAGGGTACTTGGGAAGACGGTGAACTCTGGTTCCCTTCAATGCAGACTGACGATCACGGCAAGACTATCGTGTTCGAGACTTTCGAGGGTGTGGACAATGCTAACCGTCCTTCGGCTTACCACAGAATGGAGCCAAGCCAGTTCAATATGAAGGACCTTGCTTTCTATCCTGGTTATGACGAGGTTTTCTCAACATGTAACGGTAATGCAAAGTTCGTGAAGCTTGACGGAACAACACATGCTGGAACAGGTTGGGTGAACTGGGCTGTAACTGATGACTTCTCAACAGACTATATCCGTACATGCGGCTACAACTTCTTCGAGGTTGACGGCAAGAAGTACATCGCTTATGTGAAGATTGACCAGCAGAATGGTAATACAGGTCGCCTCGTAGTCCTCGAGGACGAGACTTCAGACTTCAAGGCAGCGCTCAATGCAAAGAAGGTTGCTTGGGAGTTCCCTCTCCAGCACGAGTCCGATTTCGCAGCTGCATCTGCTGCTTCGACTGGCAACACACTTGGCAACTGTAAGGTCGTGACTGTTGATGGTGTTACATATATCGGAGCACACATCCAGGGTCTCGGTTGCTCACTCTTTAAGTTTGAGTAATCAGAATCTTAGATTCGAACATAATTATGGGCGGCCTTTCGAGGTCGCCCTTTTTGTATCATGAAAGCTAGCATTGGGGTGGGGTGATGTGGACCGTCCATCATCAAAATGCCGAAAAACTTGTCGGACGGTCCCGAAAACGGCCTCAAATGCCCCAAAACAGACACCGTCCATCATAAAATCAGCCATTTTCCTGCCGGACGGTGGTTGTGATGGCATGCAACTAATTGATAGCCAATCGGATGCCTAGCAACACGGTGGGTCGAAACGACCCACCGTGTTGCTAGGCATGTTGTTGATGCTCAGGGAGTTATGTGTCCATGGAAAGGGCTTTGTGTGCGGAGATGCTGCAATGCAAGGAGATGCTGCAATGCAAGGATGTGCTGCAGTGCAAGGAGATGCTCTACAGTGCCTTGATGACGATGCCGATCTTCTTGTCCTTGCACCATAGCCAGATGAGGCCGTCGGAGCTGGTCTTTTCGACAGTGAAAGTCAGTCCGGAGTAGGATTTGGTGTCGTCGGATGTCGTATATTCGATGTCTGCCGTAACTTCCTGACCGATACTTGAAGGGTAGGCATTGCAAGTGATCGTGAACCAGTTGGCGATCTTGTCATCGTAGACACGGAATTCGTTCCGGTCCTGATTGTACCCCAATTGGCATGTCTTCTCGTCAAACGACATCTGCAGCTTGCCTTTCTCTGTCAGGGATATGTCGCTTCGCTGCAGAAGAACTTCGTCTACATCATATCTGCAGGAGGTCAGCGCGGCAAGTGCCAATGTCATATATATGATTCTTGTTCTCATTATTCTTCGTTTGAAATGATTATCTGCTTCTCGATGATATCCTGTGAACCGTCTTCCCAGCTTACAAAGGCCTTGAGGGTACCGGACTGGGTGAGGGTGAAATAGCCGTCTCCTCCGGGAACGATGGTCTTGCCGTTGAAGGTCCATCTGATGTTTTCTGCTTCAGCTGCATTGTACACTCTCAGAGCTATTTTTGCGCCAGAGTCAAATGTTCCGTCTGAATTTGCTGCACTCTTGCCAAGGAACATATAAGGCCAGTCGACAGGGGCGGTCTTTGTGGTCATGAATGAGGTGTGCAGGCTTTCGCCTTTTATTCCGTTTACTTCAAACCAGATTTCTACACTGTACGTCTTGTTGCCCGGAACGAGATTTTCCAGGGTAATGGAGTATTTTCCTGATTCATATGGTTTTACTATAGTCTCTTCCGAATCCTGACCTGTGCGTCCCCATTTGACTACAGCGTTTCCGGAATGTGCCCAACTGCTCTCGAAATTGATTATGGCGGCATCCATGAACACTTCGCTTCTGATGTTCCTTGGTGTTGGGGGAGTGCTGGTGTCTGAGAATCCTACGACGCTGAAACTGATGTTGCTGCCGTTGCGCCTGATCCCGGTTATCGATATCTCGCCAGCTCTTCCGCTCCAGAATTTCAGTCCCGGGGTTGAGACCGGGGTCAGAGATGTGACCGAGTTGTATGGGAAGAATATTCCGGATATGTTGCGTATTGCCGATGCATAATCGCGGTCGCTTGCAAAACCGTCGTTTCTGGAATCAGCTTCGATCAGGTCGGCGCATTGGTGGCTCTGGTGTGCGTTCACTGTGTTGTCTTCAGTCCATCGTTTTATATACTTTGACGATCTGTCGATATGGTATACAAGCATTCCTGTGCCTCCTATGTGTTCGTCCCATCCGTCACCGGATCTGCATTCGAAAAGGTAGTATTCCCCTTCGGTGTCGGTGTCAAGACGGTAGAATGTGTTGCTTGAGTGTATCGGTTCGAGGGTGTATGTGCCGTCGTTTTCAAGCATGACGGGCTCTGCGATCCCCAGAAGTTCTCTTTCTATTGCGTTGAAATATGGTGGGGTGTTGCTGTTGTTGTTCATGTTGCCGCCATCCATGAGTGAGGTCGATAGCCACATTCCTGCTGCCCAGCCTCCAGCTTCGTCATAGTCGGTGTCGTAGAAGTCCGGAAGATCGAAGGTGTGGCTGTATTCATGACAGAATGTGCCGATGCCGGCTATGTCATCTTTCCCGTCCGGCTGGATGCTCAGCTCTGAGGTGCAGGCATAACGGTCTATGATCATTCCGTCCAGCGTGAGCTTTATGCCGGCTCCACTATATATGTACCAGGCATGAGACCAGATATAGTCTTCCTCTTCAATGTGTTCCGCTTCATCTCCGCCTGCGAAAAACACGAATACATTGTCAACTACTCCGTCTCCGTCATCGTCATAAAGAGAGAAGTCAATCCCTTCCTTGTCAGCCAGTTCACATGCTTCCTTGACCATTTCTCCGGGGCGCTTGTCCGTTCCGTCCTGAGTATTGGCTCCATAGTATGCTCTCGGACCGCTCAGTGTGACAATCTCGCTGACATCGAAATCAAAGTCAACCATGCCGCCGAACTGTGCATCGAAGTATTCCTTGGCACATCCTGTGGCTCCATTATGACTGTATCCCTTCTGTGTCAGCAGATTTACGAAATCCTCCTTCTTGTACTGGAAAGGTACGTCCGAGTATTCTGCAAGTATCACCAGTCCGTGCTTTGTCGCCTTGCCGTCCGCCTTGGTCTGAATCCCATTTTTCTGGATAATCCTGCTTATCAGCGGGGGCTTGTCCTGGAGCTGACAGACTCTTCTTTTCTCTCGTGCCTGTTCTCTCAGCTTCTCATATGGAATGGTGCTGCCGGGGAACGACGGACTGTCCTTTCCGACCCTATGTCCGCTGCTGCTGCGGTTTCCTTCTGAGTCGAATGACGCATAGCACCACCAGCCGTCTTTATCCTGAACGACGGCATGACCGTCCGGAGTTGTCTTGATCCTGAAGAACTCGTCTCCATATGCATTTATCATGAAGGTCGTGCCATCTGGCTGGGTTATTGTGTATGTTCCTGGTCTTGTCGGCCTTCCGTACATGGTAAGTCCGGCAAGGGTAAATAACAGTATAATGATTAATGAACGTGCTCTCATTTGATTTTTCTTTGCTATATTTGCAATTGGAATTGCATATTTAAACATTTTTTATGAAAACATCAAGATTATTCGTTGCCATGTTTCTTGTGGCAGCGTTAATGGCTCCCAATGTTCGTGCCCAACAGTCTGTTGTTGACGCCATTAATGAGTATGGTAAGTTCGACAAGTGGTCGCGCCGTGAGGTAAAGGAGTCGGGTATCATCGGAGGAAACACCAAGTATCTTTACGAATTTTATGGAGACTATGACACTAAGGTGACAAATAAGACTCCATATTCAGCGCCGGAAGGCTATCTGTGGAGGACAAATAATGTACTTGCTGTTGTTGCAGGAGTCTGCAAGACAAGCAACTGTGTCTTTCCTGAAAAAAGAGGCAGGGGATACTGCGCAAGAATCGAGACTCATATTGAAGAGGTACATGCAATGGGTATCATAGATATGTCTGTGACATGTCAGGGGGCATTGCTTCTGGGAGTACTTCCTGAGCCTATCACTACTACCAAGGATCCTATGACCAAGGTACTGTATGGAATTCCGTTCAACGGGTTCCCAAAAGCGGTCCAGATGGATATAAAGGCGGATGTCGGCCATGAAGTGATCAGAGGTACAGGCTTTTCCAAGTTGAAGAACATGGGGTATGATGATTCTGCTGAAATCACTGTGATTCTGCAGAAGAGGTGGGAAGAGGAAAAGGGAAATATACATGCCTTGAGAGTCGGTACGGGTATCTGTCGCATCGAAGAGGATATCCCGACATGGATCAATGATTTCGAAGTGAAGATAGGTTATGGAGATATAACCAAGGAGCCATATTACAAGGATTATATGGGATTGAAGACCAATCCTGAAACGGCTTATAGGGCAGTCAACAGCAAGGGAAAGACTGTTATGATCCAGGAGGAAGGCTGGGCTGCTCCGGGGACTGAACCTACCCACCTTCTGGTTCATATCATCTCAAGTTGCGGCGATGCGTTCTATGGTGGAGTCGGCAATACGGTATGGCTTGATAACGTGGAACTGATAATGGAATAAAAAAATCAAAAAAAATATGTTTTTGATGCAACATAATACCTTCAACTTGCATCTATAGTACAGGTTTAGGTTTTAGTACACGTTTAAGGGGGCTTCAAGATATGATCTTGAGCCCCCTTATCTTTTCTGTAGAAATGTATGAAATTATTTAGAAGCCTCTACTGAAACCTTTCTAAACTCCTTCATAGCCTTCATAAGGTTAAGAGCAGCCTTACGTGCACGTGCACCAGCAGCCTTGTTACCCTTTTCTACCTGAGCCTCAGCGTTCTTTGCGAAAACTTCGTACTCTGCTTTGATCTGATCTACAAGCGCTTTCATTTTCTAGATGTTTTAAATAGTTCGTAATTGGTTATTGTTCAAAACTTCCGGCAAGTTATGGATTCTCTTTTAATTATCCAAATTTTTGCGGTTAAAATTGAATTTTAAGGCTGTTTTGGCTTGATGTTTACCGTGTTCATGGCCCTGTCTGCTCCAATTGTTGCCCATGCCTTTATTCCGTCAATGACGCGTTTGCTGATTTCAGGCATCTGCTCCTCCTCTTCTTTGGTAAGCCCACCCAGGACATAACCTACCTGCTGTCCTCTGCCGAAGTCATTTCCGATACCGACACGGATACGGGCATAATCCTGAGTTCCGATCAGCTCGTTTATGTTTGTCAATCCGTTGTGCCCTCCTGCACTGCCGTTCTTCCTCAACCTCAGGGTGCCGAATGGAATGTTCAGGTCATCCGAGATGACCAGAAGGTTTTCTACCGGGATCTTGAGCTCGTTCATCCAATAGCGGACGGCCTTACCGCTGAGATTCATATATGTGGATGGCTTGAGCAGGTGGAACTTCCTGCCCTTGAATGAAATAGTCGCCGTACTGCCGTATCTTCCAGACTCAAAAGAAATATTGGACGCCTGAGACCAGGCGTCGAATACCATAAATCCCATGTTGTGTCTGGTGTTGGCATATTCGGCGCCGATATTTCCTAAACCGACAACCAAATAATTCATACCAGTTCAGATTACTTGCCCTGCTCCATCTTAGCCTGCTGGGTAGCACGTGTAGGACGTACTGAGCAGATGATAGTAGCCTTAGGTGATACGATTGTAACGCCTTCGTAGTTGAGGTCGCCAGCAACGATCTGCTTACCGATCATGAGGTGAGTAGAGTCAACCTCGAGGAGGTCAGGAAGATTGTTCATCATAGCGCTTACGCGAAGCTTGCGGCTTGAGATGAGGAGCTTACCACCCATCTTCACACCCTCAGAGTGTCCTACAACCTTAACAGGAACCTCGATAGTTACAGGCTTGTCCTCAGAAACGAAGAGGAAGTCTGCGTGGAGAGCCTCGTCAGATACAGGATGATACTGTACTTCGTGGAGCACTGCATAACCGTTTCTTCCGTCGCTGAGCTTGAGGTCGATGATGTAAGAGTTAGGAGTGTGAGTGATAGTCTTGAGATCCTTTGCATCGATAGTGAAGAGGATGTTCTCCATACCGAGTCCATAGATGTTGCAAGGAACGAGTCCTGCTCTACGAACAGCCTTTACAGCTGCCTTGTTGCCGGCCTCACGTACCTGGCCGTTGAGTTCAATGTGTTTCATTGTCTGTAAAAATTAAAATGTGTTACTCAGTCTGGCTCATGGCCAGACCCCATTGCACCAAAAAGCGTCGCGCTTTTTATGGGGCTGCAAAGATAGTCAAATTATTTTATTCTACAAGCCCTGTGTCTTTATTCCAGGATAATGTCATGTAATATTTGTCCAGTTCTTTGCCTCCGTTGCATGGCAGATACATGCTGAAACCGCTGAAGGTCTTTATGTCGAATGACCCCATGAAGCTTGGTGTGGCGGCCTTGTATATGACGCATTCGCCCAAAGCAGCCTCCAGCTCCATGAGTTCCTGATCTGTGGCTCCGGCTTTGATCAATATGTCCTGAAGGTCGTAGAACCAGTGGTAGTCAGAACGGAAGAATCTCTGCACTTCAGACGGGTTCAGCAAGGCGATCTCCATCCTGTATTTCCCGAAGAGAGTCTTACAGGTCTGTGCGAGCTTCTGCATCCGGGTGCAGTCTATCATCGAAATGGTTGCAGAACGGTAAACCCCGCTCTGTATGTCGTATTGCTGGAAATAGTCGTCGCATACTGCTTCCGGATCAGGTGTGCCTGTCTTGAGCAGATGGGTCGTCAGGGTCGTGTAGTCGAAGCCTTCTGCAAGCACTTCTGCCTGAGAAAATCCTACATATCTGCATCTCTCCTTGAGCTCATAAGCGACTTCAACGCCTCCCATGAGACATGCGTCGAACAGGATGTATTCGAAATTCATCGGGAGGGCCTTGGCAAAATCTCCTATTTCCATTTCATAGGACACTGAGCCCGTACCCGTTCCTACCTGATCCTGGCCGATACTTTTGACTGCAGGCATGTCCGGGTCATATTCCGGAGCTATGAAAGGGACAGGGGATGGAGCCCATATCCTGTCGGCATCGAATGTTCTTGCCTGCGGCTGGAATACATATTTGTCCGGCTTGGTGTAGTATCCTGCCGGGAGGTATCCGGTGGCATGGGACGAGAATATCATTCCATATGACTTTGCAGGGAAGTTGTCATGGACGAAAGAAAGAACGTCATTCAGCTGGGGCGCTGTCGCGGATCTGGTTCCGGAAGGGTATATCATCAAGGTATCAGCCATGACCTCTCCTTCAAGCGATTGCCACAGCCTGGTAAGCGTCGGCGGGTTGTCAGTGATGTAATCGCTGCGTTTTGCGGTCTGATGAGAGTAGACCAGAAGGATGTTTTCGTTTCTGCCTCCTCCCGGCAGCCATCCTTTCATCAGGTCCTCGATATCCTCCTTCAGATAGCTGCTGATGGAGTTGTATCCTGCGGAGTATAGAATCAGGACGTTACGTTGTTCCTCACTTGGGATTCGTGTGCCGGGGTTTGCTCCTTTGTCTCCTATATGGTTGAATTCGTCTCCGAATTTGGAGCAGGATACAAGCGCCGCTGCCATTACAACTGCAATGACAAGACTGGAGAATGATATGTTGGTTCTGTCTTTCATTTCAAAATACATCTTGCAAATATAGTTATTTTTGATTTATTTTGTGTGTTTGCTTACTAATGTAAAAGATTATGAATATACTTACAAAAATGTTGACATTTGCTGGTTTGACTGCGGCTTTGGTTTCAAGTACAGACCTTGCGGCGCAGGACAAGGATTTCAAATACCTTGTGGATGAGTTTGCTGACCTTAAGATCATGAGATATAGGGTTCCCGGTTGGGATGAGCTTTCTCTTCAGCAGAAGGAATATGTCTACCATCTCGCTGAGGCTGCAAAATATGGCCGTGACATCATCTGGATGCAGAACTGCAGATACAATCTTGAGATCCGCAAGGTTCTGGAGAATATCCTTGAGAATTACGAGGGCGACCGCTCATGTCCTGAGTTCACTCAGTTCGAGGCTTATGCGAAGCGTGTATTCTTCAGCAACGGTATCCACCATCACTATGCTGAGGACAAGTTCTTCCCGGAGTGCTCTCAGAAGTATTTCAAGAAACTCATGAAAGCTGTGGGCGAGGGTCAGAAATGCAAGGTCCTCATACCTATTATATATGATGAGGATATATTCCCTCAGCGTAAGTCTACCGACAAGAGCGGTGACATCGTGGCCGAGTCTGCGGTGAATTTCTATGAGGGAGTCACAAAGGCGGAAGTTGAGAAGTTCTACGCCGACATGATGGATCCTGCCGACAAGACTCCGATATCATATGGCCTCAACAGCCGCGTGGTAAAGGGCGAGGACGGCGTCATCTATGAAGATGTATATAAGGTAGGCGGTCTCTACGGCCCTGCTTTGGAGAAGATATGTGCAGAACTTGAAAAAGCTGCTGCTGTGGCTGAGAACGATCTTCAGAAGGCATATATCGCAGACCTTATCGCATATTACAAGTCAGGTGACCTCAATCTCTGGGATGAGTACAATATCCAGTGGGTGAAGGATACCGATGCTGTGGTTGATTTTGTTAACGGTTTCGTCGAGGATTACAATGACCCCCTCGGACGCAAGGCTACATGGGAAGGTCTTGTGAACTTCAAGGATGCTGAGGCTTCACGCAGGGCTGAACTCATCAGTGACAACGCCCAGTGGTTCGAGGATAATTCTCCTGTAGATCCTCGCTTCAAGAAGTCCAAGGTAAAGGGTGTGACTGCAAAGGTCATCAATGTGGCAGTGCTTGCGGGTGACTGCTATCCGTCAGCCCCTATCGGCATCAACCTTCCGAACGCAGACTGGATCCGCCGTGAGCATGGCTCGAAGTCAGTGACTATCGCCAACCTCACTTCTGCATATAACATGGCTGCACAGGAAGCTCCTAAGGGCATGCTTTCCGAGTTTGCATGGTCTGAGGATGAAATCGCTATGGAGAAGAAGTATGGTGCGCTGACAAATGACCTTCATACCGACCTTCATGAGTGTCTCGGACATGGCTCGGGCCAGCTGCTTCCGGAGACTTCTCCGAATGCTCTCGGAGAGTACAGCTCGACATTGGAGGAGGCGCGTGCAGACCTGTTCGGACTTTATTATCTTGCCGATCCTAAGCTTGTCGAGCTTGGCATCCTTCCTGATATGGAGGCTTATAAGGCTCAGTACTCAAGCTATATCAGAAACGGTATGTTCACCCAGTTCACAAGAGTTGCTCTTGGAAAGAAGAATACCGAGGCTCATATGCAGAACCGTAAGCTCATTGCAGACTGGTGCTATGAGAAGGGACTTGCAGATAATGTGATCGAGAAGAAGGTCCGTGACGGAAAGACCTATTTCGTGGTAAATGATCATGAGGCTCTCCGTGGTCTTTTCGGAGAACTTCTTGCCGAGGTCCAGAGGATCAAGTCAGAGGGCGATTTCGAGGCTGGAAAGGCTCTTGTCGAGAAATATGCAGTGAATATCGATCCTGAGCTTCATGCTGAGGTGCTTGAGCGTTATGCCTCTCTCGGTCTGAAGCCATATGGCGGTTTCCTCAATCCTGAGATCGTTCCGGTTGTGGAGAATGGCAAAGTGGTTGACTATAAGATAGTTTACTGCGACAGCTACCTCGGTCAGATGCTCGAGTACGGCAAGAAATACGGCACGCTTTAACCTGTCATTTCGACTACGACCGTCTTTCGATACACTGTCATTTCGACTACGACCGTCTTTCGATACACTGTCATTTCGACTGAGCGAAGCGAATGGAGAAATCTGTATTAAACGATTACAACTATTATCTTGGAATGGAACGTGCGATGTCGCAGAATACTGTGGCATCGTATTGTTCTGATGTAGAGAAGTTTCTCCAGTTTTATGGCGGACGCATGGAGGACGTTTCTGCGGCAGATGTCGAGGAGTATCTGGCTACGTGTACCCGCCTTTCCGAGCGGTCTCAGGCCAGACTTTTAAGTTCTCTCAGGTCATTCTTCGACTGGCTGGTGCTTGAGGGAATCCTGAAGGACAATCCATGCGACCGTGTTGATGGGCCAAAGATCGGGCGCTATCTCCCGGATGTCCTGTCAGAAGAAGAGGTGGCTGCAATGATTGATGGTTTTTCCGATGATACATGGCAGCAGGTCAGGGACAGGGCTATACTTGAAATGCTTTATGGCTGCGGGTTGCGTGTTTCGGAGGCTGTCTCGATGACTATGTCCAGCCTTTATCTGGACAAGGGCTTTGTCAGGATAATCGGCAAGGGAAACAAGGAGAGACTGGTTCCGATCGGGGATATGGCCGCTGAGGCGGTAGGGGATTATCTTCTGGTCCGTCCTCTTCCTGCAGAGTCCAAGTATTCCGACATACTGTTTCTCAACAGGTTCGGGAAGTCTTTGAGCAGGGTGTCCATGTTCAATATGGTAAAGAACCAGGCACGGGCGGTCGGGATAACCAAGGAGATATCTCCGCATACTTTCCGCCATTCCTTTGCTACCCATCTGATAGAGCATGGGGCGGATCTGAGAATGGTTCAGGAGATGCTGGGCCATGAGAGCATTTCCACTACGGAGATTTATACTCATGTCGACAGTACGACATGGCAAAACGAGGTGCTGCAGCATCATCCTCGTAAAAAATGATTACTTTTGTGACTTCCAAACAAAATAAACTTTCAATATTATGGATAAGAACAGTTATGCATTGGGCATGAGCATTGCCCACAATATGATGTCTTCAGGCATCAAATCTATTGAATTCGATGATTTTGCAGCAGGTGTGAAGGCTGTGCTTACAGGTGCTGAGCCTGCTGTGTCATTCCAGGAGGCAGGTCAGCTTCTTGACAAGTATTTTGCAGAACTTGAGGCTGAGCAGAAGGCTCAGGCTGAGGCTATGAGTGCAGCAATGAAAGAGGAAGGCGAGGCATACCTCAAATTCAATGCTGAGCAGGAGGGTGTCGTAGTCCTTCCAAGCGGTCTCCAGTACAAGGTGATCACTGAGGGTACAGGCAAGAAGCCTTCAGCAACATCACAGGTGAAATGTCACTACGAGGGAACATTCCTCAACGGAGCTACATTCGACAGCTCATACAAACGCGGTGAGCCGGCTGTATTCGGCCTCAATCAGGTGATTCCAGGTTGGACTGAGGGTGTGCAGCTCATGTCGGAGGGCTCAAAGTATGAGTTCTGCATCCCTTACGACCTTGCATACGGAGAGCACGGTGCTCCAGGCGCAATCCCTCCATACGCAACCCTTAAGTTCGTCGTAGAACTTCTCGAAGTACTCTAGGAAACCGAGCGTCCCATTGTCATTTCGACCGAGCATAGCGAGTGGAGAAATCTATAGAAATATTCACCCTTCTGACCGGAGTGGTCTACGTCATTCTGGAGATCAGACAGAAAAACTTCATGTGGGTGCTGGGCATTCTCACTAGCCTGGCATCCATGTGGATGTTCTTCCATAATGGCATGTATGCCTCTTTCGGTCTGCAGGTGTATTATTTCGTGACTGCCTTCATCGGGTTGTGGCAGTGGGGGCGTGACCGTGGCAATCTGGACCGGCACGATCATGAATCCAAGATATTTCTAAGGCGTCTTTCTGTGGGCCCGGTGCTGGTTTCGGCGTTTCTGACTGTTGCCGGCACATTCGCCCTTTCATGGGCGATGGACCGTCTGCATGCGGTCGGTCTGCTGGCTGAAAATCCGATGTCATGGCTGGATGCCTCTGTGGCAGTGCTGAGTGCTGTTGCTACATGGTGGCTTGTGAGGTCGTATCTTGAGCAATGGTGGCTGTGGATTGCAGCCAATGCATTGAGTGCTGTCTTGTGCATGACTCAGGAAATGTGGTGGATGACAGGCCTGTATGTCGCATATGTGGTGGCGTCTGTAATTGGACTGTGCCATTGGAAACGTAATGGGGTCTATCTTTGATGCTGGACATGTAAGTTATTGCTGCTCAGCTGGATATCTATAAATACGGTGGGTGTTTTTGCCCCACCGTGTTGCTAGTCAAGGTGCTGGTTGTCAGGTAGTTAAATGACCATATGTTATGAAACTGATAGTTGAAAGCGGAGCTACAAAGACGGCTTGGAGGGCTGTCTGCGAGGACGGCAGTGTGCGCTCGGTGCAGACTGACGGACTTAGTCCGACCTGCCTGGATCTGGAGCATACCAGAGCTGTCGTGCGCAAGGCGGTGCCGGAGCTGAACCCGGAGGGAAGGCGGGTAGATAGGATTTTCTTCTATGGAGCCGGCTTGGTTTCGGAGGAGTCTGCTGCGCCTGTCCGGGAGGCCTTGGAGATGTGGTGTCCGATGGCGGCAATAGAGTTTCATTCAGATATAACTGCTGCTGCACGTGCGCTTTTCGGAGACGGAAACGGGGTGGTGGCAATTATGGGGACAGGCTCGAACAGCTGTCTTTATGAGGCTGGGAAAGTTGTGAGGAACATCCGGCCGGGTGGGTACATACTTGGAGACGAGGGAAGTGGGGTAGCATTGGGCAGGTCCTTTCTTGCAGATTTTGTGAAAGGTCTGCTTCCGGCGGAGGTTGAGAATGATTTCAAGAAAGAATTCTGCCTGGATTATTCTCAGATTGTCCGCAAGGTCTATAAGGAGCCTGCTGCCTCTGCATTCATGGCGTCACTAGCTCCTTTCATCCTGTCTCATAAGGACGATCCATATATGGAAATGCTTATCCATGATAACCTTGAGTCATTTGTGAAAAGGGCATTGGCAAGATATGCGGCCGGTGCTAAGGATGTTGTCTCTGCGCATAAGGTAGGCGTAGTGGGCTCTTTCGGCTGTGCATGTTCTGACATGCTTTGTAAGATAGGGGAGAAATATGGACTTGAGTTTGTGCGTTTCCTTAAATCTCCGATAGATGAATTAGTTAAGTATCATGGCATATAAAGAGAATTATCCGTCAAAGCTTCTTGAGGAGGCCGTTGATGCCATCAGCTCGTTGCCGGGTGTGGGCCGCCGGAGTGCTCTTCGGCTTGCACTGCATCTGTTGAAGCAGCCTTCAGAGAATGTGCATCATTTTACGGCTGCAATCGGTCATCTTCGTGATGATGTGAAGTACTGCAGCAGGTGCATGATGATATCTGATGATGATGTGTGCGCTATATGTTCTGACCGCTCAAGGGACGGCAGGACGATTTGCGTGGTTGAAAGCGTCCGTGATGTCATGAGCATAGAGAATACAGGGCAGTACCATGGAGTCTACCATGTGCTTGGAGGTATCATTTCGCCTATAAACGGAGTGGGACCTTCAGATCTGACTATACGTCAGCTTGTTGACAGGGTGGCGGCTCTGGTTTCTCCGGAGGCGTTGTTTGAGGCGGATGCTCCTGGGATTGATGGGGCGCAGCCTGAAGTCATCCTTGCTCTCAGCGGCGATGTGGAGGGGGAGACGACTGCATTCTATATTTATCGTCAGATTTCACAATATGGGGTAAAGGTTTCATCCCTGGCTCGAGGATTGGGCTTTGGGGATGATCTGGAATATGCTGATGAGCTGACGCTTGGGCGCTCTATCGTAAACCGTCAGGTGTTCAAACCTTGATTTGCATTTCTCGGGAAAAATAAATAAATTTGCAGGCTTGCATTTGTGTGCAGGCCTGTTTCGTGTAATATAAACTCGTTCCGACGACTGGGCCGGAACTTAAAACGGACGAGGTATGATTGAGATCTTCTACAAGAAAGACGGACAGATGATGGTTTCCCAGTCGGAAGCTGAATTCGTAAACATTCCCTATGATACAGTGGTCTGGATTGACCTTTTCTCTCCGTCCGGGGAAGAGAAGAGGGCGGTCGAGCAGTTCCTCGGAACAACGATCCAGAACCGCGCCCAGGCGGAAGAGATCGAGATTTCGTCACGTTTCTCTGAGACAGAGCAGGCTATCTTTGCGAATACCAGTTATTTGATTCCAGGTCCTGAAGAATATACGGAGGAAACTGTATCGTTCATCCTCAGCGACAATATCCTGACTACATTGAGAGAGTGTCCTTTGAAGAGTTTCACTGACCTTCAGAGGAGGATAATGGCATATCCGAAGATCTATCATTCCGGCCATCTGGTTTTCCTCAGCATACTGGAACAGCGTATCGACCTTGATGCGGATATGGTGGAGCTGGTTTCGAAGGAGATCACTCAGTACAACAAGAAGGTGAGTCTGGGAGAGGATATCAGCGAGGAATTCCTCGTAGACCTCAACCAGTTGCAGGACAACACGATGCCCATCCGTGAGAACATCATCGACAAGCAGCGGGTTATCTCCAGCATCCTCAAGAGTGCCAACTATCCGAAGGAATATCATTCGAGGCTGAATGTGCTCCTGAAGGATATATCATCTCTTATCAACCATACCGACTTCGGTTTCGAGCGTCTGGAGTACCTTCAGAATACAGTTCTCGGTATCATCAACCTCGACCAGAACAAGATCATGAAGGTGTTCACCCTCGTGTCGCTTCTCCTCATGCCTCCTACATTGATAGCCAGCTTCTTCGGAATGAACGTGAAGTTCGGTTGGATCGGCGTTTCAGGATGGTCATGGCTGATAGTTCTGGGCCTTATGGCAATTTCCACTGTCATAATCTTCTGGGTGTTCAAGAGAAGAAAGATGTTCTAAATCAGTACTTGTCATGACTGTTTTCGGTATATCATTCCTGGCTGCAAACGTATTGGCGTTCATTGTTTTCGCTATTGACAAGCTCTTGGCCCGCATGGCAAGGAGGCGTATCCCAGAAGTTGTGCTTCTGCTTTTCGCCTTCTTTGGAGGTGCAACCGGTGCGTTTCTTTCCATGATTCTATGTCATCACAAGACCCGTAAGCCTCTGTTCTACATTCTGGTCCCGCTGATGATGGTGGCTCAGCTGTATCTATACGTCAGGTGGAGGTTCTTTTAGCGGAATCTGACTTGAAATCTGACGAAAGTCTTTGAAAATCGGAAAATTATCCATATTTTTGCGCGCTTTTGTACCCAAAGCGCGCTTATTTTGTGTAAGACGCTGTAAGTCAGGCACAATAAATAATGTTTAACCCACTAGTTTGTTTTTAAAATTTAATCATGGAAGAAAACAAGACAGTTGCTGAAGTTGCTCCTGAGGTAGCTCCAGCAGTAGAAGAAACCAAGAAGGTTGTTCTCAACGCTTCAGTGGCTCCAGAGGAGTTCGACTGGGATGCATTCGAGAACGACGATGTTTACGGTGGTTCAGTAGAGGAAATCGCTGAGCAGTACAACCAGACACTCTCAAAGGTAGTTGAGGGTGAAGTTGTTGAGGGTGTTGTTACATCTATCAGCAAGAGAGAGGTTATCGTCAACATCGGTTACAAGAGCGAGGGTGTCATCATGGCTCCTGAGTTCCGTTACAACCAGGACCTCGCAGTAGGTGACAAGGTTGAGGTGTTCGTTGAGAATACTGAGGACAAGAAGGGTCAGCTTATCCTTTCTCACAAGAAGGCACGCCAGCTCCGTTCTTGGGATATGGTAAACGCAGCATACGCTGCAGACGAGATCGTAAAGGGTTACGTGAAGACACGTACAAAGGGCGGTATGATCGTGGACGTATTCGGAATCGAGGCATTCCTTCCAGGTTCACAGATCGATATCAAGCCTATCCGCGACTACGATCAGTATGTTGACACAACTATGGACTTCAAGATCGTAAAGATCAACCAGGAGTTCCGCAACGTAGTTGTATCACACAAGGCACTTATCGAGGCTGAGCTCGAGCAGCAGAAGAGCGAGATCATCGGCAAGCTCGAGAAGGGTCAGGTACTCGAGGGAACCGTTAAGAACATCACAGGTTACGGTGTATTCGTTGACCTCGGCGGTGTTGACGGTCTCATCCACATCACAGACCTTTCATGGGGTCGTATCAACCACCCAGAGGAGGTTGTTACCCTCGATCAGAAGATCAACGTTGTTATCCTCGACTTCGATGAGGCTAAGAAGAGAATCGCTCTCGGTCTCAAGCAGCTTGCTGTTCACCCTTGGGATGCACTCGATGCAAACCTCACTGTAGGTGACAAGGTTAAGGGTAAGGT
>JAZQEN010000017.1:0-44011 GCA_045539015.1 Candidatus Cryptobacteroides sp. | reverse complement strand
CCAGGCATCCCTGAGTCTCTCAACGTATTGCTCCACGAGCTTAGAGGTCTCGGACTTAAGGTGACTTTGGACTAATTACTGACAATTGAAATTTTAGAAATATGCCGACTTTTAATAAAGAAAACAAGGTTAAAAGCAATTTCGACAGGATCAGCATCGCTCTTGCTTCTCCAGAAGACATCAAGGAAAGGTCTTCTGGAGAGGTGTTGAAGCCGGAAACCGTCAACTACAGGACCTACAAGCCTGAGAGAGACGGACTTTTCTGCGAGAAGATCTTCGGTCCTACCAAGGACTATGAGTGCCACTGCGGTAAGTATAAGAGAATCCGTTATCGTGGTATCGTCTGCGACCGATGCGGCGTGGAAGTTACTGAGAAGAAGGTGCGTAGAGAGAGAATGGGCCACATCGAGCTCACTGTCCCTGTAGCACATATCTGGTACTTCAAGTCAGCTCCTAACAAGATCGCAGCTCTTCTCGGAATCGCTGCAAAGAAGCTCGAATCAGTAATCTACTACGAGAAGTATATCGTCATCAAGCCAGGTACATCAGGATATCAGAAGCTCGACCTTCTTTCAGAGGACGAGTATCTTGAGCTCTATGCTCAGATGCCTGAGCAGTACAACATGCCTGCTGATGATCCTGATAAGTTCGTTGCAGGAATGGGTGCTGAGGCAATCTACGAGCTCCTTAAGGAGATTGACATAGATGCTCTTGCAAAGGAGCTTCGCCACAAGATGATCAAGGAGACTTCACAGCAGAGAAAGGCAGAGGCACTAAAGAGACTCAGCATCGTGAAGTGGTTCCAGGATTCAAAGGGCATCAACCGTCCTGAGTGGATGATCCTCAAGGTCATTCCTGTGATTCCGCCAGATCTCCGTCCTCTCGTTCCGCTTGATGGTGGCCGTTTCGCTACATCAGACCTCAATGACCTCTACAGAAGGGTTATCATCCGTAACAACCGTCTCAAGAGACTCATCGAGATCAAGGCTCCTGAGGTTATCCTCAGAAACGAGAAGCGTATGCTCCAGGAAGCAGTTGACTCACTCTTTGACAACTCAAAGAAGTCAAATGCTGTAAAGAGCGAGGCAAACCGTACACTCAAGTCTCTTTCTGACTCTCTCAAGGGTAAGCAGGGACGTTTCCGTCAGAACCTCCTCGGTAAGCGTGTCGACTATTCTGCACGTTCGGTTATCGTCGTTGGTCCTGAGCTCAAGATGCATGAGTGCGGTCTTCCTAAGTTCATGGCTGCAGAGCTTTACAAGCCATTCATTATCAGAAAGCTCATCGAGCGTGGTATCGTGAAGACAGTAAAGTCTGCAAAGAAGATAGTAGACAGAAAGGATGCAGTTATCTGGGATATCCTCGAGAACGTGATGAAGGGTCATCCGGTTCTTCTCAACCGTGCCCCTACACTTCACCGTCTTGGTATCCAGGCATTCCAGCCAAAGATGATCGAGGGTAAGGCAATCCAGCTCCACCCGCTCGCATGTACAGCGTTCAACGCCGACTTCGACGGTGACCAGATGGCCGTTCACCTTCCGCTCGGAAATGCTGCAATCCTTGAGGCCCAGCTCCTCATGCTCGGTTCTCACAACATCCTTAACCCTGCAAACGGTACTCCTATCACCGTGCCTTCACAGGACATGGTGCTCGGTCTGTACTATATCACCAAGGAGAGACCTAATGTAAAGGGTACAGGAATGAACTTCTATGGTCCGGAGGAAGTCATCATCGCTCTCAACGAGGGTGCGATAGACATCCATGCAGCGATCAATGTAAGACTTCCTAAGGACAAGCAGAACCTTGAGGCCGGTACTCAGATGCTTAAGACTACTCCGGGACGTATCATCGTGAACCAGCTTGTACCACAGGAGGTTCCATATATCAACGACGTCCTCGGTAAGAAGTCTCTCAGAAAGATCATTTCTAACGTAATCAAGTATACGGGAGTCGCACGTACAGCCCAGTTCCTTGACGACATCAAGGACCTTGGATACACAATGGCATTCAAGGGCGGTCTGTCATTCAACCTCGGTGACGTGATCATCCCTGAGGAGAAGAAGTCCCTCATCGACAACGGTTACAATACCGTCGAGTCGATCAAGGCTAACTTCTCAATGGGTTTCATCACCAACAACGAGCGTTACAACAAGGTTATTGACCTCTGGTCTTCTATCGACAACGAGATCACTAAGATCGTCGAGAAGCAGATTTCAACTGACCAGGACGGATTCAACACTGTATATATGATGCTCGACTCAGGAGCCCGTGGTTCGACAGCACAGATCAAGCAGCTTTGCGGTATGCGTGGTCTGATGGCTAAGCCTCAGAAGTCCGGTGGACAGGGTGCAGAGATCATCGAGAACCCGATTATCTCTAACCTTAAGGAAGGTATGTCAGTGCTCGAGTACTTCATCTCAACCCACGGTGCACGTAAGGGTCTTGCCGATACAGCGTTGAAGACAGCCGATGCAGGTTACCTTACCCGTCGTCTTGTTGACGTATCGCATGACGTGATCATCAACGAGGAGGACTGCGGAACTCTCCGCGGACTTGTTGCTACAGCAATCAAGAGCAAGGATGAGATCGTTGAGTCACTCGGTGAGCGTATTCTCGGCCGTACTTCAGTACACGATATCTTCAACCCTCTCACAGGTGAGCTCATTATCCCTGCAGGCGAGGAGATTACAGAGGACATCGCAAACCTCATCGAGTCACTTCCTATCGAGCAGGTTGAGATCCGTTCGGTTCTCACATGTGAGTCTCGCAAGGGTGTCTGTGCAAAATGTTACGGACGTAACCTCGCATCAGGCCGTATGGTCGAGAAGGGAGAGGTTGTCGGAGTTATCGCCGCACAGTCAATCGGTGAGCCAGGTACACAGCTTACTCTCCGTACATTCCACGTCGGAGGTACAGCGTCAAGTACAGCAGCAGAGAATGCCATCACTTCGAAGTACAACGGTAAGCTCGAGTTCGAAGAACTCAGGACTATCGAAAGAGTTACCGAGGAGGGTGTTCAGGACGTTGTTGTCAGCCGTACTACTGAAGTCCGCATTGTAGACGAGAATACAGGTATCACATATTCACAGTATGACGTTCCATACGGCTCTATCCTCTACAAGAAGGATGGCGCTGCAGTCAAGAAGGGTGATCTCATCTGTGAGTGGGATGCATATAACGCGATCACCATCATCGAGACAGCCGGTAAGGCTCGTTTCGACAGCATGATCGACGGTGTTACTTTCCGCGAGGAGATGGCTGATGAGTACTCTCTCAACAGAGACAAGGTCATCATCGAGTCGCGTGACAAGTCGAAGAACCCTACCATCGTCATCACAGATGAGAACGGTGAGGCTCTCAAGCATTACAACCTCCCTGTAGGAGCACACGTAATGGTTGAGGATGGTCAGGAACTCAAGGTCGGTGACATCATCATCAAGATCCCACGTGCTATCGGTAAGTCAAGCGATATCACAGGAGGTCTCCCACGAGTTACCGAGCTCTTCGAGGCACGTAACCCATCTAACCCTGCCATCGTTTCTGAAATCAACGGTGAGGTTATCATGGGTAAGATCAAGAGAGGTAACCGTGAGATCATCATCAAGAACAAGTCAGGTATCGAGAAGCATTACCTCGTTCCTCTTACCAAGCAGATCCTTGTACAGGAGAACGACTATGTGAAGGCTGGTACAAGACTCTCTGATGGTGCTGTATCTCCAACAGATATCCTCTCTATCCTCGGCCCTATCAAGGTTCAGGAATATATCGTGAACGAGATCCAGGAGGTGTACCGTCTCCAGGGTGTGAAGATCAACGACAAGCACTTCGAGATCATCGTCCGTCAGATGATGAGAAAGGTTCAGATCAACGATCCGGGCGATACAGAATTCCTGCCTGAGGAGCTTGTAGACAAGTGGGCATTCATGGATACAAATGATGCTATCTATGGCAAGTTCTACGTGCTCGATCCGGGTGATTCTCAGATTTATGAGGAGGGTGACATCATCACAGCTCGCGAAATGAGAGGTGAGAATTCATCACTCGAGCGTCAGGGCCTGAACATGATGGTGCTTCGTGAGGCTAAGCCTGCTACTGCAAGTCAGGTGCTTCAGGGTATCACCAGAGCAGCCCTCAAGACCAACAGCTTCATCTCTGCAGCATCATTCCAGGAGACTACTAAGGTGCTCAGCGAGGCAGCTATCAGAGGTCGCGTCGACACTCTCGAGGGTCTTAAGGAGAACGTTATCTGCGGACATCCTATCCCTGCAGGTACAGGTCAGAAGGAATTCCAGGAGATCCTTGTTGCAGCCGCTTCTGATAACCAGAAGAATCTTGCAGATCTCTAAAGATGAAATAATTGCAATTAAGCGGGATACATTACATGTGTCCCGCTTTTTTTTTATTTCAACTGTTGTTTTTTATCTGACTTATCCATAAATTTGAGGTTCTTAAAATATGTTTAACAGAAACTTAAGAATCTTTATTGAAATATGAAATTTACTTCAATCCTGAAAGTGTTCTCAGTAGCTCTTGTTTCGATTCTTCTCATGGGATGTGAGAAGGAGACAGAGCAGACGACAGGTCCGGTTTCAGATGTGACCATCTCTCTTGATGTGGATAAGGTTACTCTCGAGTCAGCAAGTATCCGAATCAGGCATGAATCCGATGCCGATATGGTGTGGGCTTACCTCCTTACTCAGGATTTTGAATCGGACGCAGAGTCGCTTCTGTTAGATAAGATCAACCAGGAACTTGAGCTTACCGGCGAGATTGTGGCTTATACAGGCCGTAACAAAAGCATAGTCCTTACTGATCTGGAGCCTAAGTCTTATTACAGGTTCATCTGTCAGGCATTGGATGACGTGACAGGAAAACCTTTCGGGAATGTCGCTACATTGGATTTCCGTACAAGACGTGACCCTTCAGTATTTGAGGTGAACGACAACTGGTCAATTGAAAGAGGCGAGCGCTCTGTCAATCCTTCTGACCGTATGGAGTACGACAATTTCATCTGTTCAAGCGAAGATGATGAGACTTATGTAGTTCTTCCTATCAAGGTGTCGGATTTTGAATTCTATTATCAGAATGATAAGAGGGCACTTTTTGAGGACTTCCATGCGGACTTCGGACTTGAAGTCGGTGCGAGCCAGTGGCAGAATGTTCTCAAGGAAGGTGACATTACCTGGCAGGAGCAGCGCCTTCGTTCAAGTGATTGGATTGTTTTCATGATCGGAATCGACACCGACGGCGAACTTTCCGGACTGTATCAGGAATACAGATTCACAATCGAGCAGGAAGTTGCCTCTGATGAATACAACAGATGGCTGGGACAGTGGAAGGTCATTAATGGAGAAGGTGTCGAGTTGTTTGACATTCATATACTTCCAAGCGAGAACAATCTTTGGTATTATCTTGCTGGTTGGGAAGGCGATAACCTGTATTTCGACACTTACGATCAGACCCTTATGATCGAAACCTTCTTCAACAAATCAAACGGTAAGATGGAATTTATCTCGCAGTACGTCAACACGATGATGACTGATTATGAGACAATTGATTTCTACTTCTCCGGTACTTTCTATTATGGTGGAAATTATGTTGTAGATGCCATGAACTACAAGATGGCCGAGACATCCTTTACGACTTCAGACTATACTGAGGCAAGAGTTGATGGCCTGACATTTACAGGCAGCGGCTTGACTGTACCGATCCAGGAGATCTGCTATTTCTACTATAGTGGTTCACAGCCTTCATCTATCAGTCTTGATATTCCAAACCTTCCGCTCACTTTCAAGAAGGTACAGTAATGGCAAAAATAAAGGGTTCCGATCGGAACCCTTTATTTTTGCTATGTTCATTTGCTTTATCTCATGATGGTCGCTTCGCGGTCTGGACCTACAGAAATGATCTTGATCGGCACTCCGAGGTACTGCTCCATAAATGCGATATAGTCGCGGAATTCTGCAGGAAGTTCCTCCTCGGTACGGCAGTGGGTGAGGTCTGTATGCCATCCCTTGAACTCTGTGTACACAGGCTCGATGTTGGCGAATGTGTCGAAAGGCCACTGGTCTGAAGGCTGTCCGTCAACTATGTATGAAGTACATACCTTGATGGTCTCGAATGTATCGAGGCAGTCTGACTTCATCATGATGAGGTCGGTGACGCCGCTTATCATCACAGCATACTTGAGAGCTACGAGGTCGAGCCAACCGCAGCGGCGAGGGCGTCCGGTAACGGCGCCGAACTCATGTCCGATGCGGCGGATCTCCTCTCCGGTCTCGTCGAAGAGCTCAGTAGGGAACGGGCCGCTGCCGACTCTTGTACAGTATGCCTTGAAGATTCCGTATACATGTCCGATCTGGTGAGGATTTACTCCGAGACCGACGCATGCGCCTGCGCATGAGGTGGTTGATGATGTTACGAACGGATATGAACCGTAGTCGATGTCAAGCATCGATCCCTGTGCGCCTTCTGCAAGGATTTCCTTGGTCTTGAGGAGGTTGTTCACATAGTATTCGCAGTCAACAAGCTCGAATTTCTTCAGGAATTCTACCGCAGCCATGAATTCAGCATCCTCGGCGTGAGGATCGCACTCATATCCCATCTGCTGGAGAAGGGTGGCGTGGCGGTTCTGGAGTTTCGCATATCTTTCAGCAAAGTCAGGTGCGAGGATGTCTCCTACACGGAGGCCGTGGCGGCTGATCTTGTCTGTATATGTAGGACCGATACCTTTGAGGGTGGAACCGATCTTTCCTTTGCCCATAGCTGCCTCATTTGCAGCGTCAAGAAGACGGTGGGTAGGGAGGATAAGGTGTGCTTTCTTTGCAATTACAATGCGCTCTGTTACAGGAATGCCTGTCTTTTCAACTATGTTGTCGCATTCTCCCTTGAATGTGATAGGGTCAAGTACGACTCCGTTTCCGACGATGTTTTTTGCATCGTCTCTGAAGATTCCTGATGGGATGGATCTCAGCACGAAACTCTTGCCATCGAAATGAAGAGAGTGTCCTGCGTTAGGTCCGCCCTGAAAACGTGCTACAACAGGGTAGTTTCCGGCAAGTACATCTACAATCTTGCCTTTTCCTTCGTCGCCCCACTGGAGGCCAAGTACAACGTCAAGTTTCATTTTATCTTGTAAATCTTGTTTCTTATTAGAATGGAAGGTCATCATCAGGCTGTTCTTCGATCACAGGTCTTGCCTGTGGCTGAGCCGGCTGCTGATAGCTTTGAGGCTGAACGCCTGGCTGCTGGAATCCCTGCTGCTGGTAAGCTGGCTGCGGCTGATGATATGCAGGCTGCTGTGCAGGCTGTGGCTGCTGGTATGCAGGCTGGCCCGGTTGCTGGTACCCGCCCTGAGGGGACTGGCTGTCCTGTCTTCTTCCAAGCAGCTGGAGAGTATCGGCAACGATATCTGTAGAATAGCGTTTCGTTCCTGTCTGGTCCTCCCATGTCCTTGTGCGGATTCGGCCCTCTATATAGAGCTGAGTGCCCTTTCTTACATATTTTTCCACTACATCTGCAGTGTTTCTCCATACTACGACATTGTGCCACTCAGTATGCTCCTGCAGGTTTCCGTCCCTTCCGCGAAAGCGCTCAGTCGTTGCAAGTCTGATTGTTGCGACCTTTGCTCCATTGTTTACATCACCAGTGTAGCGGACCTCCGGATCCTGTCCTACATTGCCGATGAGAATTACCTTGTTTACCATAATATTTTGTGTTTTCTTTTTGTGACTTCCCAAAAACTTTGCAAGTTAATGATAATTTCTCATAAACAAGCAGTCATTTTTGTCAAATCGGGCTTTTCTCCCGTAAAAATCTCATATCCGGTCAGGGCCTGAAGAAGCAGCCATGTGCGGCCTTCGGTGTATGTGATATCCGGATTCAGTTCCTTCATCCTGTGTATCAGTGAATTGTCAAATGAAGGGTTGCGGTAGTTTGCTTCGAGGATGTGTTTTGCTTTTCCTGGACAGAAGTCTTCCTCTGTGAGAGAATCGAGTTCTGCAATCTTTACAGGCAGGTTATAGATGACGATGTCGGCCTTCCGGAACTCTTCCCTGAACTGGCTCAGCGGCTTGATCTCATCGCTGTATTGAGTCCTGTTCATCAGCACTGTCTCCATGCCGAGGGACTCGGCAGCCGCTTTAGCGGCTTTCCCGGCTCCGCCGAGTCCGACGACCAGCGTCCTCAGTCGACAGGCTGGCTCCCCGTCACTTTGTGACGGACCCGAAGGGCGATTGTCATTTCGAGCGAGCGAAGCGAGTCGAGAAATCTCCCCAATCCAAATGCGAACCCCAAGATAATCAGAATTATATGCCTTGATGCCTTCGGGGGTCTTGACCAGAAGGTTGGTCGCGCCGATGGCTCTGCATTCTTCCGACAGGATGTCCGCCTTCCGGATCGCAAGTTCCTTGAACGGAGCCGTGACGTTTATGCCGTCATACCCTTCGAGGAATCTCTGATATGCCTCTTCGAAATCCGGTGTTTCGATCAGTTCGTATGGGTATTTTCCGTCATACCCTGCCTTGAACAGGGCAGGGGAGAGCGAATGTCCTATCGGATGTCCTATCAAACCGAACTTCATAAAATATCCTTCTTGTCTTCTTTCTACCCTTCGATCCTTCCTTCTACCCTTCGATCCTTCCTCTGTCATTCTAGTCTTCCTTCTGTCATTCTGAGCGAAGCGAACAATCTTTATACATTACGCTGCCTTACAGCTTCAAACATCAATATCGCAGCCGAAACCGATACGTTAAGCGAATCCAGCTTGCCCAGCATCGGAATCTTGATGTGCGCATCAGCGGCCTTCCTCCAGGCGTCGGTCAGTCCCGTCGCCTCTGTGCCCATCACGATTGCCGTGCCGCCTTTCATGTCGGTATCATAATACCACTCCGAGTCCTGGAGCTGTGCGGTGTATATCTTTATGCCCTTAGCCTTGAGCCATGCGATGGTCTCTTCTGAGGTTGCCGTTGCAGTCGGAACCGTGAAAATCGCTCCAATGCTGGAGCGGATGAGATTCGGATTGTACATATCGGTAAGCGGGTCGCAAACTATTACAGCGTCCACTCCCGATGCATCTGCACTCCTGAGCACGGCTCCAAGATTGCCAGGCTTTTCTACGGCCTCCAGCACGACCACCAAAGGGTTCTCCTTCAGCTTCAGTGATTCGAGCGTCATCTCCTTGCAGTGCAGCTCGGCGATCACTCCCTCTGTCCCACCGCGATATGCCACCTTGTCATACAGGTGCTGCGGCAGGTCAATGAAGTTGCAGTCACATTTTCCTGCAATCTCCTCCAGCTCCTCCTGCTTCAGAATCTCGGTGCATACAAAAACCGTATGAGGCTCATACCCGGCCTCAATGCAGTGCAGCAGCTCGCGTCTGCCCTCCACGACAAACAGCCCCGTCTTCCTCCTCGCCTTCGACTTCTCCTGAAGCTCCAGCAGCGTCCTTATCTTCGGATTCTGCGCCGATGTAATGTTCTCGATTCTCATAAATTTTCAAATCATTCGGACAAATTTAGCATTTTCTTGCCAGATAGTCTGCAAAGAAGTAGTCATATATTCTGTATTTGCCATCTTCGTTTATGACAATGTCGTTCTTCAGAAGTGGTTTTAATGCAGCCTGGACCGAACTGGCAGATACCAGATTGTGCCTTTTGATGAATTCGGATGAGGTTATACCTTCTACTGTCTTCTCTTTGGCAATGGCCTCAAGAATCTGTTTCTGTTTAGGAGCAAGACTATGCATGATCGAGATGAACCTGTCTTCCTGTGCCAGTACAATGTTTTCCCATGCAATGTCGATATATTCTGGCGTGCATACGGTATCCTTATCCATCAATGCAAAAAGTTCATTCATTATCATCTGCATATACCATGTACACCCGTTGAACATCGAATATACGAGCCTGATCGTGAATTTATCTATCATCTTTCCCTTTTTTGCAAACATCCTTCCTGCAAAGTCTATGTACGTTTCCATAGGAATCGGCTGCAATGTATGACTTATCACGCTTTGGAAGAACGGTTTTGCCGGAGAGTAGAAGATGTCTGTCATCATGTGCCGCTTGCTGCCGCAGAAGATGAATGATGTTCTCAAACATTGCTGAACTAGAGTTCTTATGAATGCTTCTGACGTTTTCTCGGGGTATTCCCTGATCTGCTGAAATTCATCTATTGCCAGAATACAAGGCTTATCAAGCTGTTCAAGGAGTTCGAACAATTCACTGATAGTCTTTTCCGGATATTGCAGGTCTCCGATTCCGATGTTGAACGTGGAATCACCGGATACAGCATCCGTTTTGAACCCTATCCTAAGCGATTTTATGAAATCGAATAGTCTGTCATGCCATTTCTGTTGTGAACGTATTGCCTTGACTATGCTTTCTGACAGAGCTTTTGCCATCTCGCATAGGTTGCTGGTTGAGTAGATGTCTACGTAGATGGTTACATAGTTCTCCTGTATGCTCTTTTGGGCAAATGTGTGGTGTATAAGGCCGCTCTTGCCGAGTCTTCGTGGAGATATAAGTGCTACGTTCCGCCCGTTTACAATATGCTTGATCAGAGTTTCTGTATCTTTCTCGCGGTCACAGAAGTATTGGGCTCCGACATATCTGCCTATAAAGAATGGATTGATTATATGGTCCTTATTCATAACACATCATCTTTATTGCAAATATAATTATTATATTTATAATAAAGAAATCTGATTCATAATACCGCTTGGATGTGTTTGGGGTAAAACTTGACCAAGCGGTCTTCCGCTATTCGTACCAGGTCTTGTAGAGGAGGTAGTGCTCGGCGTTTGCGTGGGCTTTTGCCCGGATGGCTTCCGAGCCGTCCTTGATCTTGCGTGCCGGGATGCCGGCCCATATGCCAGGCTCCAGCTTCTGGTTTGCAGGGACTACAGCTCCTGCAGCGATTATCGTTCCGTCCGGAACGACGGTGTGGTCCATGACTATGGCTCCCATTCCTATGATTACGTCGTTGCCGATGATGCATCCGTGCACATTGGCTCCATGTCCTATCGAAACGTCATTGCCGATGATGCACTCCGACTGCTGATATGTCGCGTGCAGCACAGCATTGTCCTGGATGTTCACCCTGTCGCCGATGCGGATCGCTCCGACGTCTCCGCGAAGCACAGCTCCATACCACACGCTGCAGTCACATCCCATTTCCACTGTTCCGATGATAGTCGCCGTCTCCGCCAGAAACGCACGCTCGCCTATGACGGGCCTGTCGCCCTTGAGTTCCTTTATTATTGCCATGAGCGCAAATATAATAAAAATGGATATATTTGGAAGCCGATTGCATGCGTGGCAGGATATTGACGGCGCATGGGCCAGAGTGGCCGATATTTGCAGAAAAGGCACATGCGCCGATGCCGGTGTCATCTTTTCATAGCGCCGCCTCGCTCTTTCAGCCGGCATAAGCACCATCTCCTTTCGCACAGCCGCTTTCACCTGCGGCATCGGTGTGCGATTATAATCTTACTCCCAGGCCCACCATTCCGAAGGTGTTGGCGGCTGATATGTTCACTTCGGCCAGGCCGTATACCTTTCCTTTGCCGAACTTGATGCCGACAGGTGCGACATATGGTATCGGGAACGGGAAGTGGAATGAAGTGCCGGCTCCCAGTGCCGAGTACATGCTGAAGCTTTCGCGGACAATCCATTTGAAACGTACTGCTGCAGAGAGCGATCCCCATACGTTCACGGTTCTGTCTATGCGGGTCGGGTCAACTGTCTTGTCGTATTCCTTCTTGCTTCCGGTTGATGGGATTTCCGGGTATTGCAATGTGTCATAGATGGTCAGGTGCACGTTGGCCAGAGCTGAAAGCTCCCATCGCTTAGCCCATGAGAATGTGTAGCCGATATTGAGTCCTGGCTGATAGTACTCCTTGAACGTCTGCCCGTTTCTTGATGCGTCAATACGTGTGTTTAGCCATGCGAACTCGGACAAGAATACAAGGCTCGGATATCCGGTGGTGATTTCAATTGCGTGCTGGTGCGGATAGCTTTTCTTGCTCTTCACGGCCTTGGTGTCGGCCTGTGATGTTTCCATTGAAGCAGCTTGTGCGGGTTCCTGTGAAGCCGCCTGTTCTACTTCCTGTGCATTCAGCCCTGCACAGATCAACATTGCTGCAAGTATGAAAGCCTTTTTCATAGTGTCGTAATTTAAGTTACATGATGCCCAAAGATAATGTTTTTATTCCAATATTCCATTATTTCAAGTGGTCCGCCATTATAAAAGAACCGTCCATCACCCTTTTGGTCAAATAAGTGTCGGACGCTCCCGAAAAAGCCTCATTTCAAGCCATTTTCCCGACCGTCCATCATCATTCTGGCTGATTTTCTGCCGGACAGTCCTCAAAGCAGTATCGTTTGAAACATTATCGGTACCCTCATACATTCTTTTCGCCGTTTTTCTGTCTAGAAGATATGTCGAATTTATGTACATGTAACCCTCTGACAGATAATGAGTTGACTGGCAACACGGTGGGTCAGAATGACCCACCGTGTTGCTAGTCATATCGTTGATTTTCAGAACTTTATGTGTCCATATTCTAAGGGAATAGGCTGGTTTATATCCAGGACTGAAGGTCGGTGATCTGGAACGCCCGAACAATAATGCCGGTAGTTGGGAGTAATTTCTTAACCTCATGACGTCAATGAAACTACTCTTTTATTGACGTCACTAGATGAAAATAAGGCTCTGAATGGGAAAATGGCAAACGACGTCAATGGATCAGTGCTTTTATTGACGTCGCACAGATTTAATGTTACACATACCAAGCGAAGATGGAGCGCGAAACATGTGATGCTAGCCCAGGGTTCAACGATCTGCAGCTGGCGCCTAAAGCGCTGATATCTAGCGAAATACAAAAAGCTCGTGCTGCCAAAGGGGAGCACGAGCTTTTTGTAAGTGGTTGAGTAGCAGGGTGGTGCGCGCCAGTAGTAACTTCGGCTGCACTTGCCTGTTACAGACTCTTCGGTCTCATCTGCGGGAAGAAGAGGACATCCTGGATGGTAGGGGAGTTGGTCATGAACATTGTCAGACGGTCGATTCCCATACCGAGTCCTGATGTTGGAGGCATACCGTACTCGAGTGCGCGTACGAAGTCCATGTCGATGAACATAGCCTCGTCATCTCCCTTGTCCTTCAGCTTGAGCTGGTCCTGGAAACGCTCGTACTGGTCGATCGGATCGTTCAGCTCGCTGTATGCGTTCGCAAGCTCCTTGCCGCATACGAAGAGCTCGAAGCGCTCTGTAAGCTCAGGATTTGTGCGGTGACGCTTTGTCAGCGGCGACATCTCCACAGGGTAGTCAGTGATGAATGTTGGCTGCACGAGGTGCTTTTCGCAGTATTCTCCGAAGATTGCGTCGATGAGCTTGCCCTTTCCGAATGAAGGGTCAGTCTCCACATGGAGCTTCTTGCATGTCTCGCGGAGCTCCTCCTCTGACATGCCTGCGACATCAACTCCTGCATATTCCTTGATCGCCTCGAGGATAGGAAGGCGGCGGAAAGGTGGCTTGAAGTCAACCTGGTTCTCTCCGATTGTAACCTCTGTCTTGCCATGGAGCTTGAGAGCGATCTTCTCGAGGAGCTTCTCCACGAACTCCATCATCCAGATATAGTCCTTGTATGCAACATAGATCTCCATGCAGGTGAACTCAGGGTTGTGGGTCTTGTCCATACCCTCGTTACGGAAGTCCTTTGCGAACTCGTAAACTCCGTGGTAACCACCTACGATGAGTCTCTTGAGGTAGAGCTCGTTTGCGATACGGAGGTAGAGCGGAATGTCGAGAGCGTTGTGGTGAGTGATGAACGGACGTGCAGTAGCACCGCCTGGGATGCTCTGGAGGATAGGAGTCTCCACCTCAAGGCAGCCTGCCTCGTTGAAATACTCACGCATTGTAGCCACAATCTGACTTCTCTTGATGAATGTATCACGTACCTGAGGATTTACGATCAGGTCTACATATCTCTGTCTGTACTTGAGCTCAGGATCCGAGAATGCGTCGAACACCTCGCCGTCCTTCTCCTTCACGATAGGGAGGACGCGGAGAGACTTGCTGAGGAGAGTCAGCTCCTTTGCATGGATGGAAAGCTGACCGGTCTTGGTGATGAACGCGAATCCCTTGATACCGATGATGTCTCCGATATCGAGGAGCTTCTTCCATACTGTGTTGTACATGGTCTTGTCTTCGTCAGGGCAGATCTCGTCGCGGTTGACATAGATCTGGATACGGCCTGTCTCATCCTGCAGTTCGCCGAAAGAAGCTGCACCCATGATACGTCTTGACATGATGCGGCCGGCGATGACTACGTCCTGGAAGTTGCCTGCGGCCTCGTCATACTCTGCCTTCACCTGCGCCGCAGATGTGTTGATAGGGTAGAGAGGTGCCGGATAAGGCTCGATTCCGAGTTCTCTGAGCTTAGCGAGCGATTCTCTTCTGAAAAGCTCCTGCTCGTTGAGGTCCATAATGCTCATAGTTATATTTCTTTTTATAGTTTATTCCAAAAATCCCACAAATTTAACATAAATAATCTTAAGTACTGCCATGAATGAAAAAAAATCCATATCTTTGTATGCTATGGCGGTAGAAAAGATATGGAAATTGCGTGAAGGCATTGACGCTCAGAACGTCAGACAGCTTTCCTCTGAACTCGGAGTTGACCCGGTTTTGGCTGAGCTTCTGGTGCAGAGGGGAGTGTGTACCTTTGAGCAGGCCAGATCTTTCTTCCGCCCGAGTCTTGAAAACCTCCATGATCCGTTCCTCATGAAGGACATGGACAAGGCAATTGAAAGGGTTCATAAGGCAGTTTCTACCGGTGAGAAGATACTCGTGTATGGAGATTATGACGTAGATGGAACAACGGCGGTTTCTCTTGTCTATTCTTTTCTGCGCCGCTTGACCAAAGCCGTGGATTTCTATATTCCTGAGCGCTACGACGAAGGATATGGAGTATCATACAAAGGAATAGATTGGGCTGCTGAAAACGGTTTCAAGCTCATCATCACTCTCGATTGCGGCATCAAGGCCAACGAGAAGGTGGAATATGCCCGTGAACGTTCCATCGATATGATCATCTGCGACCATCATCTTCCTGAAAACGAGCTCCCTAAGGCAGTGGCTGTACTTGATCCGAAGCGTGAGGACTGTCATTATCCATTTGATGACCTTTCAGGTTGCGGAGTCGGTTTCAAGCTTGTCCAGGCCTATGCGCAGCAGTTCAATATACCTTTCGATTCTCTGATACCTCTCCTTGACCTCCTTGTAGTAAGTATCGCTTCCGATCTGGTATCAGTGACTGACGAGAACCGTATTCTTGCGCATTTCGGACTCAAGCAGCTGAATGTAAGCCCACGTCAGGGTCTTCTTGCGATGATCCAGCTGTCCGGTCTCGAGCCAGGACATCTCACCATTGACGACATCGTCTTCAAGATCGGTCCGCGTATCAATGCGGCAGGACGTATGGAGACCGGCCGCATAGCAGTCAAACTGCTTACTGCTTCGGATGCAAGGACAGCAATCCGTATCGGCACCGAGATCAACGAACATAACAACGAAAGAAAGAATATCGACCGTCGCATCACTCAGGAAGCTCTTGAGATGGTGGAGTCCGGCAACTGTCTGTCCTGCGCCAATGCAACGATAGTGTATAATCCTGAGTGGCACAAGGGAGTAGTTGGAATTGTAGCCTCACGACTTGTTGAGGCTTTCTACAAGCCTACAATCGTGTTTACCATGTCTCAGGGGGGACTTGTTACCGGATCTGCGCGAAGCGTCCATGGATTTGATCTGTATGATGCCATAGAAAGCTGTGCCGATCTTCTGGAAAATTTCGGAGGCCATCTGTATGCAGCCGGACTTACCCTAAAGGAAGAAAATCTGCCGGCATTCTGCGAAAGAATTGAAAAGTTCATCTCGCACGCAATCATCCCTGAAATGCAGACCCCGGTGGTAGATGTGGATGCAATGCTGAACTTCTCGCAGATTACCCCTAAGTTCCTGCGCATCCTCAAGCAGTTCCAGCCTTTCGGGCCAGGAAACTCGGCTCCGGTATTCCGCACTGACAATGTTTATGACAACGGAATGGGACGCAAGGTGGGTGCTGAAGGGGGCCATCTCAAGCTCGAGCTCATCCAGGAATCCCACCCATATCACCATATCTCGGCGATTGCCTTCAATATGGCCGATTTCTTCGATCATATCAAGGCCGGTAATCCGATAGACGTATGCTACTCTATCGTAGAGAACTACTACCGCGGCACCGCCAATACCCAGCTCCGCGTCAAGGACCTCCACGAACGCGACGAACTTGTCTGAAACTATAAAACTTAATGAATATGAATGAAGCTATGAATGAACCAAACGATCGTACAACAGTAATTGTTGTCAAGCAGGAGAATCAGTCTAATGGATGTGGAGTAGCAGGTTTTGTATTTGCTCTGCTTTCCATCTTTCTGTCATGGATACCATACCTCGGTTGGATAATATGGTTTTTGGGCTTCCTTCTTTCCTTCATCGGACTTTTCAAGTCACCAAGAGGATTGGCGATAACAGGTTTTATCCTGTCTGTCATTGATATATTGGTGCTTTTATTTATAGTCGGCGCAGTTGCAACAATGGCTCTCTAGTGTAATCTGTCAGCTATTTCAGCTGCAATATCCTCAATAGTCATACCGTCCGTATCGATCGTGATATGGGCGGTTTATTATTTTATGGACACGTAACAGACAGATAATCAGTAAGATAACTCCCAACACGGTGGGCCATTTTGACCCACCGTGTTGGGGGTTATGTCATTGATGGCCAGCGATTTATGTGTATAGAAACAATATTGTCGCATAGGGATGTATAACCGGCTTGCTGTCTTAATTTTTGAAAACGGTTGCAAATAGGTGTCGAATAGGTTGCAATATAAATATTATTTATTACATTTGCCTCAAAGTATATATGTTATGGGACAGATGGCATTTACAGTCCGTATGGATGCGGACGTCAAGAAAAGATTTGATGAACTTTGCAAGGACTTCGGCATGAGTTCCAACACAGCATTCAATATGTTTGCCCGTGCCGTGATAAGGCAGGAGAGGATTCCATTTGATGTGGAATCAGAAAAACAGGCGCAGCTGCAAAGGGCATGGGACGCTGTAGAACGGATGCGTGCGTCGGCATTGGCGAATGGACTGGTAGACATGTCCATGGAAGAGATTGATGAGGAGATCCGGCAGTACCGCGAGGAACGACAGGCCAGAAGGATAAAGGAAGTGATGGAGAAGAAAAAGGAGAATGGGCAATGAAAGTATATGCAGTAATAGATACCAACGTTATCATCTCCTCAATGCTGACCCATAATATTGCATCTCCCACAAAAATGGTTCTGTCATATGTGCGCGACGCTGTAATTGTTCCGATGATCAACGATGACATCCTGGAAGAGTATGCGGATGTTCTTGCGCGTACCAAATTTTCTTTTGCTCAAGAGGCTGTTTCAGAAATGTTGAAATTATTTAATGTGAGAGGAAGTGTCTGTCTTCCTGAATGTCTCACTTGGGATTTTATTGATCCTAATGATGTCATATTCTATGAAACATACCATACGAGATATGATGCATATCTCGTTACAGGTAATATGAGGCATTTCCCGTCAGAACCGCGTATAGTGACTCCTGCTGATATGATCAGCATTATTCAGGTGTCTGGAAGGATGTTGAGTGAGGCATCTTGTGAATACATCTCGGATTCTAAACAGGCGCAGCTGCAAAGGGCTTGGGAGGCGGTGGAGCGGATGCGTGCGTCGGCATTGGCGAATGGACTGGCAGACATGTCCATGGAAGAGATTGATGAGGAGATCCGGCAGTATCGCGAGGAAAAGATGTTAAAGCGACGTCAGTCAGTTTAATCCGAAAGCAATTTCAGAAGCGACGGCTTCTACCGGTTTACCGTCCGTATCGATCGTGATATGGGCGGTATTTTCGTATGTGGATGAGCGCTGCTGCATCAGTGTCTCGATGCGGCGTCTTAGTTCGGTAGATTTCTCGACTCCCTCCGGTCGCTCGAAATGACAGTCGGAGGTTCGCTCGGAATGATTGTCGGCATTATCAGTTTTTAGCAGCGGCCTGCCGGCTGATTCGCTCTCAAGGTGCTGCATCAGCGTGTCAACAGAGGCGCGCAGATAGATGCAGACGGTGTTTTCCCGAACCAGTTCTGCACATTCCTGCGTCATCACTGTCCCACCGCCCAGTGCGAGGATTAAGTTGATAGATCCTTCGCTCCGCTCAGGATGACATGATGATGCCCCAAGATGATAGGATGGGTTTTCAATAGGAGTTAAGGCATTTGTGCGGAATTGGCATTTTCGCACCCCCGCGTAAGGGGAGGGGCCCACGCAGTGGGAGGGGGCCAATGGAGCACATTGCCTTGGCTCCGATGTAGATAGAATCCCCATCAATGCTTCCAGCTCCATCTTACGGAATTCTGCTTCGCCGTCCGTTGCAAAGATGTCAGGAATGCTTCTCCCTTCCCTCTCCACGATCACATCATCCAGGTCCATGAAAGGGCAGCAGAGCAGCTCCGAGAGTCTCCTCCCGACGCTGCTCTTGCCGCATCCCATAAATCCTGTCAATGATATGATCATAGTAATTTAGATTTCTCGACTCGCTTCGCTCGCTCGAAATGACAGTGTGAACTTCGCTCGCAATCGGCTTGCCGCTTGAGCACCAGCGAAAGAAATAACAGTGTGGGGCCCAAGCAGTGGGAGGGGGCCTCTGGAATACATTGTCTATTCGTATACTGTCATAACGAAATGGTTAGAACAATGTCAGCTGACCGTCGTCATCCGGAATGTCAAGATCGATAGGATCCTCGACATCGGTGTTGTCGATCTCACCGGCCAGGTTCTCCGCTTCCGAAACCTCAGGCTGTACATCGTCCTCCGCCTTATGCAGCGGCTCGATGAACTCCACGGACTTCACATCCATCGCGCTCACCTTCTTACCCTTGGCCTGGATGCCCTTCTTTCCGATGAACTCCTCCGCATCCACTGCCTCAGCCTCGCGGTGCGCATGCTTTCCGCCGAACGTGATCTCGAACTGAGGGTGCTTGTCCTCGCTGATCTCCACAAGGTACGAACCCTTCGTGTCGGAAATGAAGCTCACCGGAGTATTATCGCTCACATCGAACGAGAACCTCTTCACGTAGAACGCAGCCACGCCCTTGTCATAGTACAGAGCCGTGTATGTCTTGTTCACATCCAGTTTCTCTATCTTCAGGAGATCGCCCTGGTATCTGTTGCTCAGATCGAATGTAGTCGTATAATATGTACCGTCCTTGAAGATTGCGAGAATATGGTCGCCGGTGTTGAACTGACCCAGATGCAGACCTCTTCCGTCTTCGTTCAGTCTCTGGATGTCCTCGTCAAACCAGATGTCCTTGCCTCCGATGGTCGAGACTCCCTTCGACTTCAGCTGGATCTTCTGGATCGGGTTCTTCGATACAAGGTTACCCCTTGATGCACGGCCCTTGATGAGCAGCTGAGAGAAGTCATACTCGTCGATGAGCTTCTTCAGCTTCGCCCTCTGCCTGAAGTAGATCTTCACGGTCTCGGCCTCGCCGTTGTGGTTCACAGTGAACCAAAGTATCTCCGAACCAGGTGTTCCCTGGGTGATGTCATATTCCTTGTCACGTGTAACACTTGTGACAGCAAACCTCTTGGCGTAGCTGACCGAAGTCTTGCCCTCGCGATAGATCACATTGTATATGGTCCTCTGGTCATTCCTGTCAAACAGACCCACATACAGGATGTCCTTTCCGAAGAATGCCTTCTCGGTCACCTTGGTCACGACATACTTACCGTCCTTATGGATCACGATGATCTCGGAAAGGTCAGAACAGTCGCAGATGAACTCTGCATTGTCCTCCTTCTTGAGAGCAATTCCCACGAAGCCTTCAGCCTTGTTTGCATAGAGCTTGGCGTTGTTGCTCACCACCTTGGTGGCCGCAATGGACTCGAAGCCGGTAAGCTCGGTCAGACGCGGATAATCCTTGCCGTATTTCTTCTTGAGGTTCCTGAAGTAGCTGATGGTGAACTCGGTAAGATGGTCAAGATGGTTCTGTACCTCATCCATCTCGTCTTCGATTCCGCGCAGCTTCTCATCTACAGCCTTGGTGTCGAACTTAGAGATCTTCCTCACCGGCTTCTCCACAAGCTTGTGGATGTCATCCATGGTGATCGGTCTCTTCAGAAGCGGCTGATACTCCATCATCTTATCGAACACTTCCTGCAGCTGCGCTTCCCATGTCTTGGCGTCGCCTTCGAGGATCTTATAGACCTTGTTCTCGAAGAAGATCTTTTCCAGCGAACTGTAGTGCCACTCGTTTTCGAGCTCATCCAGACGTATCTGAAGCTCCTGACCCAGAAGAGCCTTGGTGTGGTCTGTGCTGTAGCGGAGCACGTCGTCGACGCTCAGGAACTGAGGCTTATGGTCAACGATCACGCAGGTATTTGGAGAAATCGACACCTCGCAGTCCGTGAATGCATAGAGAGCATCGATGGTCTTGTCCGGAGAAACATCGTTAGGAAGATGTATCAGGATGTTGGCCTTGTCTGTGGTGAGGTCGTCGATCTTCTTGATCTTGATCTTTCCCTTTTCCTTGGCCTTGAGGATCGAATCGATAATTATATGTGTGGTCTTTCCGAAAGGAATCTCATTGATAGACAATGTGTTCTTGTCTATCTTCTCGATCTTGGCGCGCACCTTCACGACTCCTCCTCTCTGACCCTTCATGTACTTTGTGCAGTCGGCATATCCTCCGGTAGGGAAGTCAGGATAGAGCTCGAACTCCTTTCCCTGAAGATGGGCGATGGACGCATCGATAAGCTCGTTGAAGTTGTGAGGCAGGATTTTGGATGCAAGTCCTACTGCAATACCCTCAGCTCCCTGAGCCAGCAGGAGAGGGAACTTGATAGGCAGCTCCACAGGCTCCTGGTTGCGGCCGTCGTATGACGTCATCCAGTTGGTGGTCTTAGGGTTGAACACCACTTCCTTGGCAAACTTGGTCAGACGTGCCTCGATATATCGCGGCGCAGCATTAGAGTCTCCAGTGAGGATGTTACCCCAGTTTCCCTGACAGTCGATAAGATAGTTCTTCTGTCCCAGCTGAACCAGCGCTCCGAGGATGGACTGGTCACCATGAGGGTGGTACTGCATCGCCTGTCCGACGATATTGGCCACCTTGGTGTATCTGCCGTCGTCAATTCTCCACATGGCATGCAGCACACGCCTCTGCACAGGCTTCATTCCGTCCACGATATGCGGTACGGCTCTGTACAGAATCACGTATGACGAATAATCAAGGAACCAGTCCTTGAACATTCCTGAAAGCTTGAACTTGCGGCTGTTCTCTCCAAGCAGCTTGTCGAATTTGCCGGGAGCAACCTCTGCTGTCACTTCCTCCGAAGCCTCAACCTCTTCGTTCTGTCCCTCCTCCGGTCCGATAGGAAGATCCATGTCTTCAATACTCATATATTACCTCACTTCTTTTTATTGTTTACGGTCTCCGACCGCATGTCTTAATATTCGTAACCGAATTTTCTGAGTTCCTTCTTGCTCTCCCTCCAGTCCTGGTCAACCTTTACAAACAGACTCAGGAATACCTTCTTCTGGAAGAAGTCCTCCATCTCAATGCGCGCCTGGGTGCCGACCTTCTTGAGAGACTGTCCGCCCTTGCCTATGATGATGCCCTTCTGCGTGTCGCGCATCACATATATCACAGCGCTGATGTCATATCTCTCCGCCCCTTCCTTGAACTCCTCCACAACCACCTCGCAGCTGTATGGAATCTCCTCCTTATAGTTGAGGAAGATCTTCTCGCGCACGATCTCCGATGCAAAGAAACGAAGGTTCTTGTCGGTGAACACATCCTTGTCATACCATGCGGGAGCCACAGGAAGATTGTCCACGATGGCATCGAAGATATTGTCAAGGTTGAATTTCTCCTGTGCCGAGGCTGGGAAGATGATTGCCTCAGGCAGCTGCTCCTTCCACCATTTCATCAGCTCGAGGACCTGATCCTGACTGCTTATGTCTATCTTGTTGATCACAAGGATTACAGGACAGTTGATCTTCTGGAGCTTGGCGATGTATTCATCGTTCTTGTCTCCCTTCTCCACGGTGTCGGTCACATACAGGATGATGTCCGCATCTCCGATGGCAGTGTCCACAAAGTTCATCATGCTCTGCTGAAGCCTGTAATTCGGCTTCAGGATGCCGGGAGTGTCGGAGTAAACTATCTGATAGTCATCCCCGTTCACGATTCCCATGATCCTGTGTCTTGTTGTCTGAGCCTTGGCTGTGACAATCGAAAGCTTTTCGCCGACCAGGGCATTCATAAGCGTAGATTTGCCAACATTCGGATTACCGATGATGTTGACAAATCCTGCGCGATGTCTTTTTGTCTGTTCACTCATAGTTGTCATGTCGAGCTTGTCGAGACATCTTATATTAAAGATATGCTCCCATTCTGAGAAGATTGATCTCTCCCTCTGTAAGGTATCTCCACTCTCCTCTCTTGATTCCTTTCTTGGTGAGACCAGCAAAATAAACCCTGTCAAGAGCCTTTACCTCATATCCGAGAGACTCGAATATTCTTCTTACGATGCGGTTCTTGCCTGAGTGGATCTCGATGCCGAGCTTGCGGTGGTCGTCCTCCTCGATGTACTCGAGTTCATCTGCTGCAATCACTCCGTCAGAGAGCTCGACTCCGCTGAGGATCTTGTCATAGTCCTCCTTCTTGAGCTTGCCGTCGAGTGATACCTGATAGATCTTCTTCTTGTCATATGACGGGTGAGTGAGTTTTTCTGCAATCTCACCGTCGTTTGTGAACATGAGTACTCCTGTCGTGTTCTTATCGAGTCGGCCAACCGGGAATACTCTTGTAGGGCATCCCTTGAGGAGATCCATCACTGTCTTGTCAGCATGAGGGTCGCTCGCTGTAGTGACATATCCCTTAGGCTTGTTCATCACGATGTAGACCTTGTTTTCACCCTTGAGACGCTCACCGTTGAATCTGATGTCGTCAGTGTTGATGTTGACCTTTGTACCAAGTTCGGTCACAACCTCTCCATTGACAGTAACTACTCCTGCAAGGATGAAGTTGTCTGCCTCACGTCTTGAGCATACTCCTGAGTTTGCAATGAACTTGTTGAGTCTTACCTCTTCCTTGATAGGTGCCATTACCATGTCGTTGTCAGAGTAGTGCTCTGAGTCGACCTGCGGCCTTCTGTTGATCATTCTGCTGATTCCGCTTTCATTCTCATCGCGGAAGTAGTTGAGGTCTTTTCTGTTGAAGCTCTTCTTAGCGCTGTTGAAGCCGCCCCTGCCGTTGCCGGCCGGTTTTCTTCCGCCAAAGCTTCTTCTCTCTGAATTTTCTCCGAATGTCCTCCTAGGACGCTCACCTCCGAAGCTTCTGCCCTCTGAGTTTCTTCTCTCTGAGTTCTCGCCGAACGATCTTCTCGGACGATCGCTTCCAAAGCTCCTGCCCTCAAAGTTTCTTCTCTCAGAGTTCTCTCCGAATGATCTTCTAGGGCGTTCTGCGTTCTCTCCGAATGTTCTTCTAGGGCGATCTCCTCCGAAGCTCCTTCTCTCAGAGTTCTCTCCGAACGATCTTCTAGGATGATCTCCGCCGAAACTTCTGCCCTCGGAATGTTCTCCGAATGTTCTTCTAGGGCGTTCTGCCCCCTCTCCATAGGATCTTCTCGGACGGTCACCGCCGAAGCTCCTTCTGTCTGAACCGTACTCTCTACGGCCATCTCTGCGGCCATTGCCGCCTTTCTTGTTGTATTCCATTTCTATTCGCCTTCCGGCATTTAAAATTGTTAATATTCCTGGCTCACGCCAGCTTTGATGATTATCTGTTTATCTTGAATATATAAGTTATCGTTCCATATTGGAATTCCGCACCGGTGTCTACCTTGTTGAAACTTGCCTTCATGGCGGCTTTCTGTGCGGCCTCCCATGCGGCCTTGTTGTTCAATGTGGTACCGATATCACCTGCAATGGCCTCCACTACGTTTCCGCTTCTGTCGACCTTGATCTTGACAACGACCCTGCCGGACTCCTGTATGCTGTATATCGGCTTAGGCAGAGTTCCGTTCACGGATCTTCCCGCAAGTTTTGCATTCGGTTCTCCGGAAGTCTTTCCGGTTGTGGTGTTTCCGGAAGCATGTCCTGCCTTCAAGGCATCCGAAGGCTCAGACGAAGTCTGCGGAGCCAGAGTGTCCTTCTGACTATTGTTCTTGGCTGCGGAGAAAAGTGCCCTGTTGTCTATCACTTCTTCTCTTTTTGGCTCCGGAGTTTCCACGTCGCCGAAATCATCGACGGTAGACTCCTGTGCTTCGTTCGCCTTGCTTCCCTTTACCGGTGCCTCAGAGCGCTGAACCAGTTCCGTCTCTCTTGTAGGATCAGGCTTTTCTGCAGTCGGCCTTGTTCCGTTCCATACCTGCTCCGGTACCTTCGGCTCTTCAATCTCGCTGAAGTCCAGAGTTATCAAGGACTTTTCAGGTGGAGGAGGGTCCAGGTACTTCATGCCGTCCGTCCACATCCATAGTCCTAGAGCGGCTACCATAACGACAGTAAGGGAGGCACCTGCCACCCTTGAATTGCGCTGCTGCTTTTCCCTTTCCTGTCTGTAAATTTCCATCGCTACCTTTTATTCCGGTGATGTGGCCATGATGACCTTATAGTGGTTTCTCTTGGCTATGTTCATTACCTGTACCACCTCTCTGATAGGCACGGTCTCATCCGCATATATCGAGAAGGTAGGATCTTCTTCTGCCTGGAGCAGGTTCACAAGCTCTCCCTCAACTTCGCTGAACGGTATCTCCTGCTCTTCCCCATTTATGTGATACGTAAAATGGTCGTCCGGCCAGTGCTTGATCGACACGCTCACCGTAGCCTTTGCGGAAACCTGACCGGTGCTCTTAGGCAACAGGAGTTTCAAGGCATTCGGATTTACGAGTGTCGAGGTTATCAGGAAGAAGATCAGAAGGAGAAAGACAATGTCTGTCATGGACGACATCGAGAATCCCGAATCTGGCTTTGTTGTTCTTTTGATTGCCATTTTCTTTGTGTTTAGAGTTCTTCTTCAGCAGGTTCGTGGAGCATGTCGATGAACTCGATGGTTGTGCTCTCCATCTTGAACACGAGGTTTGAAATCTGAGATGTGAGATAGTTGTAGCCGAAGTATGCGATGATACCTACGAAAAGACCTCCGACAGTGGTGATCATGGCTTCATAGATACCTCCGGAGAGCAGGCTGATATCGATATTGTTTCCTGCATTCGCCATCTGGAAGAATGCTGTGATCATACCTGTCACGGTTCCAAGGAATCCGATCATAGGAGCACCTCCGGCGATGGTTGCAAGCATAGGGAGTCCTTTCTCAAGTCTGGCTACTTCTACGTTGCCCATGTTCTCAACTGCTGTCTGGATGTCCTCGAGAGGTCTTCCGATTCTTTCGATACCCTTCTCCACAAGTCTCGCTGTCGGAGTGTCATATCTCTGGCAGAGTTCGGTTGCGGACTTGATCTTGCCGTCATGGATCAGGTCGCGGATGTTTCTCATGAAGTTCTTGTCTACCTTGCTGGCTTTATGGATCATCCACCATTTGCTTCCGAAGATGTAGATGGCGATGACCGAGAGAATTGCAAGTACAATCATAAGCCAGCCGCCCTTAGTGGCGATCTCAAGGATTTTGATTGACTTCTCAGCACTTTCTGCAGCAGCGGGAGCTGCCGCAACTGTTCCGAGGCTGTCTGTCAGGGCTCCTGCTCCAGCCTGTAAAAGTTGAAAAAGCATAGTTATCGTATCTTTTAATTGTTTTTATTCATTAAAACGCATAATCGTGCAAAAGTAGTCAAAAAATCGCAGATGCGGAAATTTATTTGCTGTATGTGGCGCCGCAAAAGAACAAGGCTTTTCCCGGTACCGAACCGCCTGCATCCGACCTGTTGCCGGATGCTATCAGTTCAGTGATCCACTCCGGATCTTTTTTCCCTCTTCCGACCTCTATGAGGCTGCCTACGATCGCCCTTACCATGTTGCGCAGGAAACGGTCAGCCTTTATAGTGAATACGATATAATTGCCCTCCTGACAGGGAAGTCCCATCATACTGCAATGTGCCGGACAGTAGGTCTGCCAGACGGCTTCGCTGATGGTACATATTGACGTCTTGTTATTCCCTCCGACTTTCTCGAAACAGCTGAAATCATATGTGCCCAGCAGCAGTGATGCTGCTTTGTTCATGCGCTCTATATCAAGCGGATAGCGCATCCTGTATGATGTCTTTTCGCAGAACGGATCCTTCTGGAAGTGAATGAAGTACTTGTATTCTCTTGATTGTGCATCGAATCTGGCATGGAACTCCGGGCCGGCCTCGCAGACTTCATGGACGGCTATTTCGTGTGGCAGAATGGCATTTAATTTGTAGCAGATCTGCTCTGCTTCGAGTGCCGGCGTGGACGGACAGTCGAAGTGGGCAATATAATTGATGGCGTTTACGCCAGTGTCCGTGCGTCCTGCGCCGGTTACCGGAACCTGAACCCCGAAAAGTTTCGCCAAGGCGTCTTCGATTTCGCCTTGTACAGTGCGGGCATTGTTCTGGATCTGCCATCCGCAGAATGCGCTGCCGTCGTAAGATAGCCTGATTTTGTATCGCATATCAAAAATATTGAGTAAATTTGTAAATTTAAAGTGCAAAAATATCAAAAAACATATTTATGGAGAGCATAAACATAAAAGAATTGAATGACCGCATTCAGAGGGAGAGCTCGTTTGTCGATATCCTCACCATGGAAATGAACAAGGTGATAGTCGGCCAGAAACAGCTCGTGGAAAACCTGCTGATCGGACTTCTTGCCAACGGACATATTCTCCTCGAGGGAGTGCCAGGATTGGCTAAGACCTTGGCAATCAATACGCTGTCACAGGCGGTGGATGCAAAATTCAGCCGCATCCAGTTTACACCGGACCTTCTTCCTGCAGACCTGCTCGGAACACTGATATATTCTCAGAAGACAGAGCAGTTTCAGATCAAGAAAGGTCCGGTGTTCGCTAATTTTGTGTTGGCGGACGAGATCAACCGTTCACCTGCAAAGGTCCAGTCGGCCCTTCTCGAGGCGATGCAGGAGCGTCAGGTGACAATAGGCGAAGAGACCTTCAAGCTTCCTCAGCCGTTTCTTGTGATGGCGACCCAGAACCCGATCGAGCAGGAAGGAACATATCCCCTTCCGGAGGCTCAGCTTGACCGTTTCATGCTCAAGGTGGTCGTTTCATACCCGAAGAGGGAGGAGGAAAGACAGATCGTACGTATGAACAATGTCGGCGAATTCCCTAAGGCAGAGGCAGTTGTGAAGCCTGAGGATATCGTGAGGGCGCGTGAGGTCGTGAAGGAAGTCTATATGGACGAGAAGATCGAAAGGTACATCGTGGATCTGGTCTATGCTACCAGAACTCCTGATGAATACAATCTGTCCAAGATAGCAGGCTATATCTCATATGGCGCTTCTCCACGTGCAAGTATCTCGCTTGCAGCCGCTTCAAAGGCATATGCCTTCATCAAGAGAAGAGGTTATGTCATCCCTGAAGATGTACGCGCTGTATGCTATGAGGTGCTCCGCCACCGTATCGGCCTTACATATGAGGCAGAGGCAGAGAATGTGACCACCGATCAGATAATTTCAGAAATAATCAACGCAGTAGAGGTCCCATAAAATGTCAGCCCTAACAGCCAACGACCTTCTCAAGAAGGTTCGTAAAATAGAGATCAAGACCAGGGCGTTGTCCCACCAGATCTTTGCGGGAGAGTATCACTCTGCCTTCAAGGGTCGTGGTATGACGTTCAGCGAAGTGCGTGAGTATCAGTACGGTGACGATGTCCGTAATATGGACTGGAACGTCACTGCGCGCCTTCGTACCCCTTATGTCAAGGTCTTTGAGGAGGAAAGGGAACTTACAGTCGTGCTCCTTGTCGATGTCAGCCGTTCGCGTCTTTTCGGTACGGTCGGCAGCAGCAGGAAGGATGTGCTTGCCGAGATCGCTGCGGTGCTGTCGTTTTCAGCGCTGATCAACAATGACAAGGTCGGAGCGCTGCTCTTCAGCGACAAGGTGGAGAAGTTCATCCCGCCGAAGAAGGGACGTAGCCATCTGCTGCATATCATCCGTGAAATCATCGAGTTCGAGCCGACTACCGACGGAACCGACATATCCGGGGCCCTGCGTTATCTTACCAATGCCATCAAGAAGAAATGTACAGCATTCCTGCTCTCCGATATGCTGGACGTGGACAAGGATGGCAGGCCTGGTTATGAGGATGCCCTGAAGGTGGCGGTCAACAGACATGACCTGTGCGTTGTGGAGGTATATGACCCTCGCGAACGCAGCCTTCCGTCTGTGGGACTGGTGAACATAAAGGACTCGGAGACCGGCGAGGCAGCTTGGGTCAATACCTCTAACAGGAAGGTGAGAAGGGCATATGAGGAATGGTTCCGCAATATGGAGCAGACATCCTCACGTCTCTTCCTTAAATACAATGTGGACAAGGTTTCCATTGCCCTCGGCGAGGATTATGTAAAAGGCCTCATGACATTGTTTAAAAACAGATGATGCTTATGCGTAATGCATTGAAATATGTTGTTCTGGTGCTTATGGCTACCATCGGGATATCCGCTCGTGCCCAGCTGGTCCGGGTGGATACCTCGTCTTTTCCTAGCCCGAACTGGATACATGTCGACGGTGAATTCATGAATCAGGTTCAGTCCAGGGATTCGATCCTCATAGGTGATCAGATCGAGTATGGATTTCAGTTGGATGGGGTGGAGGAAGGTACTGTGTATCAGTGCCTGAGACTTCTGGATCCAAATCTGGAGGTTGTCGAGGAGTGGAAGATCGATACTTTGAATGTTGTGCAGAGAAAGGCTGGTACGCCAAGGCTGATGGACATCAGGATGGCGATGAAGATGGCGGCTTTTGAAGAAGGCACATATGCTCCTCTTATAATGCTGGAAAGAGTCAATCTCAAGGGAAGGTCGGACACATTGTATTTCGATCCTATAAAATTTGACGTCAAGACTCTTCAACTGGATTCGACATTCGTCATGCACGATGTCAGGGAACAGATCCATACCCCGTTCAACTGGGACGAATTCATATATACGCTGAAGGAACTGTGGGCAAAGTTCGTTGACATCCTTCCGGTTCTGACCCTTGTCAAATGGGGCGTTCTCCTGCTGGTGCTGGTCATATCTCTTCTGCTTTACCGCAAGTCAAGGAAGTATGATCATGAAGAGGTTCAGATAATGGACCCGGCTCATATCGTAGCACTGCGAAAACTGGATGCCTACCGCAGCAACGCCATGTGGGTGCCTGAAAAACAGAAGGATTTCTATACCGGTGTGACCGATGCATTGAGGGAATATATCTCAAGAAGGTATGGTATCGGTGCACTGGAAATGACCACAGCCGAACTGTTTGACAACATGGGTGGAGTGGAACTTCCGCAGGAACAGATGGCCAGACTCAGAGAACTGTTCGAGAGGGCAGATTTCGTGAAGTTCGCCAAATATGTGGCATCCGATGAGGACAATGCATCTGCTGTGCCGTTGGCTGTGCGTTTTGTGACAGATACATATCAGAGCGAGCTGGAGCAGCAGACGGCGGAAGAGGCTGATGTAGAAGAGAATAAATAGGAGGTAATATGTATTTCGAATATCCTGGACTTTTATGGCTTATGGCAATACCGGTGCTGCTTGTCGTGCACTATGTATTGCTTGAGGTGTTTGGAAGACATCCTCACCTCAGAGTCTCGACCTCTGTACCATGGAAGTTGAGAGGAACCTCGTTCATGGCTGTTTTCAGGCATGTGCCTTTCGTGTTCAGATTGACTGCTTTGGCTCTGATAATACTGGCATTGGCAAGACCGCGCCTGCAGAATGAAAAGACCCAGATCGATGCTGAAGGAATCGATATCGTCCTTGCGATGGACGTATCTACAAGTATGTTGGCGCGTGACCTGTATCCGGATAGAATCAATGCCTCGAAGGATATTGCAATAGAGTTCATCGGCCAAAGAATATCTGACAGGATAGGAATAGTCGTATTTGCCGGCGAGAGCTTTACCCAGTGTCCGCTTACCACAGACAAGAGGACTCTGATAAGTCTGATGAGCGGGATTTCTACAGACATCATTGATGACGGTACCGCAATCGGAAACGGCCTTGCGACTGCAGTGGCCCGTCTTACCGAGTCCGAGGCTAAGAGCAGGGTAGTGATCCTGCTGACCGATGGCGTGAACAACAGCGGTGAGGTCGCACCAAACATGGCTACTGAGATCGCGAAACAGTATGGAATCCGTGTATATACGATAGGTGTCGGAAAGGAGGGAATGGCCAAATATCCCGTATATACCCCATGGGGAGTGCAGCTTCAGGATGTGAAGGTGGAGATTGACGAACCTCTCCTCAAGGAGATAGCTGATGCTACGGGTGGTAAATATTTCAGGGCTACTGACAATACGACCCTGGCGGAAATTTATAATGAAATAAACCAGATGGAGACCGGTAAGACTACCATTACCAATATGGTTTCATACGAGGAACTCTTCATGAAGTATGTTATATGGGCGTTTGTTGCCCTTCTGGTTGAATTTGTTCTTAACTGGTTTGTAATTAGGAGATTACCATGATAATATCACAACCTCAATATCTTTGGCTTCTGCTGCTTGTGCCGGTGTTCTTCCTGGTGCAGGTGCTTGTGTTGAAGCTCAGGCAGAGGCGGATCAGGCGCTTTGGAGATGAGAGTCTTGTGGCTGCACTGATGCCTTCATATTCCAAGGCGAAGCTTTGGTTGAGGATGTCGCTGTTTGCATTGGCATTCTGTTTCTTTGTACTTGCTCTTTCCCGCCCTCAGCGAGGAGCCAAACTGCAGGAGAAGCAGGTTCAGGGAGCTGAGGTCATCGTTGCTCTTGACGTGTCCAATTCGATGCTGGCCCAGGACTATTCGCCGAATCGTCTTGAAAGAGCGAAACTTGCCATTTCAAGGGTATCCGATAAACTGCAGGGTGACCGTATAGGACTTATCATATTTGCCGGCGAACCTTATGTCCAGATCCCTGTGACTGCGGATTATATCTCTGCAAAGATGTTCCTTAATTCGATCTCTACAGGTTCGGTTCCTGTCCAGGGAACTGCGATCGGTTCTGCCATAGATCTGGCTGCCCGCAGTTTCAGCGATCAGAGCGACAAGAGCCGTGCAATAGTTGTCATTACGGATGGAGAGAATCATGAGGATGATCCTGTTGATGCTGCCCGGAGGGCTGCAGAACAGGGTATCAGAGTGTTCACTATAGGTGTCGGATCTCCTGAGGGAACCTTGATTCCTCTGCCGGATGGAGGCTATATCACCGATGATGAGGGTAATAATGTGTCTACCAAGCTGGACGAGACTGTGCTCAAGGAAGTTGCTGCTGCCGGTAATGGACTGTATGTGCGTGCAGGTAACAGTGAGTTCGGATTGAGTCCTATAATTGACGAGATCAAGAATATGGATGACGAAGTTCTGAGCGCTGTGGCTTTTGAGGAATATGAGGAATTGTATATGTATTTTCTTGGAGTGGCCTTCGTGCTCCTTATTGTGGAGATGCTGATAGGGGACCGCAGATCCAAGGTGCATTTGTTCAAGGATAAGTAGAAATGAGACGTATAGTACTATATGTGATATTGGTGCTGGGGCCTGCATTGGCAGGTCTGGCAGATTCTTCTGCCCAGGCCTATAGGAGAGAGACCAGAAGAGGAAACCGGGACTTGAGTGAAGGTGCATATGAAAAGGCAAGGGAGCATTACCGGAAGGCGTATTCCGGCGATAGCCTGATTGCAGCATATAATCTTGCTAATGCCCTTCATCTGGACAGGACGGATTCGGCGAAGGTTGCCAGGAATGATACTCTTGCACTTGAAAGTCTCGATGAGGTCAAGAATCTTGTGGCTGGCACCAGGTACGAGGCGGATTATTATTTCAACCATGGAGTTGTGGCGGCATCCATGGAGGACTGGCAGACGGCAGTAGAAGATTTCAAGCGTGTGATGCTCCTGCGACCTGATGATATGGCGGCGAAAGAGAATTATGTATATGCCAAGGAGCATCTGCAGAAGAATCCGAATGGTGGCGGAGGCGGCGGAAACAACGACCAGCAGCAGGATCAGAATGATCAGCAGCAGGATAAAGGTGGCCAGCCGCAAGAGCAGAAGATAAGTCCACAGCAGGCGCAGCAGATACTCCAGGCTATCCAGGCCAAGGAGAAGGAGACCCAGGAAAAGGTCAATAAGAACAAGGCAGAGGCAATGAAGTCAAAACAGAAGGAAAAGAACTGGTAAAATAATATGAGAAGAGTGTTTTTAATGTTCTGTCTGATTCTGTCATCATTTTTCATGATGGCTCAGACAAGCATTCAGGTACAGACGCATAATGTTGTAGGAGAGGATGAACAGTTTACGGTATCGTTCATCATCGAGGGTAACCGGCCATCTGATTTTTCATGGAACCATGGAGATGATTTCGAGCTCCTCTGGGGTCCGCAGCAAGGACGCTCGTCCAGCGTGCAGATCATCAACGGCAAGCGTACAGAATCTTCTCAGACTACCTACTCCTATGTTCTCAGACCTGTCAAGCCTGGAAAATTTACTCTTCCGAAGGCAAGTGCTACCGTAGGTGGAAAGGAAATCTATTCTTCAAGTGTAACTGTCGAAGTTGTTGCCAATGGTGGAGACAGGACTTCTTCGAATGCCGGTGCCCGGCAGCAGTCTGCTTCGTCAGCTGCTTCTGCAGGTCGGGAGACAAAAACTTCGCCGGATGTTTCAGGGAAGGATATATTCATGGTCTTGAATCTCAGCAGGAATGATGTTGTTGTCGGAGAGCCTGTAAAGGCGACCTTGAAATTGTATCAGAGGGCGGATATCGCCGGTTTTGAAGGTGCTGATTTTCCTGATTTTGACGGATTCTGGAGTCAGGAGACAGTTTCTCCCCAGCAGATCCAGTTTGTACGTGAATCATATGGCGGACAGATATATAACTCGGCTCTTCTGAGGGAGTATGTCCTGATACCGCAGCATTCAGGAGATATCAGAATCGACCCTGCAGAACTGGTCTGTCTGGTCAACGTAAGGATCTCATCAGGCGGTTCAAGCGTCTTTGACGGATTCTTCGATGATTATACGACTGTAAGGCAAAAGGTTACATCCAATCCCGTTACAGTCAAGGTAAGGCAGCTTCCCGGTGGAGCTCCAGCTTCTTTTGCAGGCGGAGTAGGCCGATTCAATATTTCTGCGTCCCTGTCGACAGACAGTCTGATGACACATGATGCCGCTACTTTGAATGTCAGGATCAGCGGTGAGGGCAATATCTCTCTGCTGGAAGCCCCGAAGGTGAAGCTCCCTCTCGATATGGAGTCATATGACCCGAAGGTTGTCAGCAATGTGTCGGCCAGCGGTGTGTCTGGAAGCAGAACTTACGAATATCCTTTCATTCCTAGAAGTGCAGGTGACTTTGTGATAGAGCCTATAGAATATTCATATTACGATGTGGACCAGAACAGATATGTCACATTGAAGACCCCTGCTATGCCTATAACCGTCATCCGTGGAAACGAAACGGCATCAGATGGAATAGCCATGCCTGGAATCAGCCGTCAGGGCGTGAGAGATCTGGATAAGGATATCAGATATATAAATGTCAAGGATTCAGGACTGAAGGATAAGGGTGCCTATCTGCTTGGTTCGTCACTTTTCTGGATCATTATGGCGGTTCTTTCTCTTGGTGCGATACTCGCGCTTATACTTGTAAGGAGAACTTCTGCGAGACGAGCCGATGTTGTGGGAACAAAGAACAGAAAGGCTTCCAAGGTGGCTCAGAAACGTCTCAGTGTTGCAAAATCATTGCTTAAGAAGAATGAGTCCCTGCTGTTCTATGCGGAGCTTCACAAGGCGTTGCTGGGGTATGTCTCGGACAAGCTCAATATGTCAGCTGCGGATATGTCCAAGGAGAATATGGCGGCAGCCCTGACGGGCAGAGGTGTGGATGAGGTTGCTGTCCAGGGATTTATGGATATACTTGATTCGTGTGAATATGCCAGATATTCTCCTGATTCTGGAAGCGGTTCGATGGCATCCGATTATGAAAGGGCAGCTGATATAATATCATCGATTGATTCGGGAATTAAAAGCGGAAAAGGAATGTCTATGAAATCTATGGCTGTACTTCTTCTCATGCTTGCGCTTCCTATGATAGGTATGGCAGCTGAGAGTGCTCGTGCAGACTCTTTATGGAATGCTGGAAATGCTGCATATTCACAGGGATTGTGGGATGAGGCGATAGATGCATATGAGGAGATATCAGACATGGGTCTTGAGTCTGCGGCTTTGTATTGCAATACAGGAAATGCATGGTATAAGGCCGGGAATACAGGCAAGGCCATCCTCAATTATGAGCGGGCTCTGAGATTGGACCCTTCATATGAGGATGCAGAATTCAATCTGGGGCTTTTGCAGGAGCGTATCCAGGACAGAATCGAACCTGTACCGGAATTCTTCCTCAAGGCTTGGTTCAGGAGTCTTTGTTATATGATGGGCTCTGATGCATGGACTGTGCTTTTCATTATTCTTTTTGCAGTTTTCCTTGCGTTGGCTCTTGTGTTCATTCTTGCACGCACAGCAGCATGGAAGCGTGTCGGATTCTTCTGTGGCCTTGTCGTGGTGCTGATGATGTCCGGAGCGTTGAGTTTTGCCATCTGGCAGAAGAATGACAGAAACAGCGTTGACGCTGCTGTGGTAATGCGACCGGTGACATCTGTCAAGAGTTCTCCTACGTCCGATAATTCCACAGATCTGTTCATCTTGCATGAGGGAACCAAAGTTACAGTGCTGGATGTTACTGACGGATGGGTCAACGTTTCTCTTGCAGACGGAAGACAGGGATGGATGAAGGCCGATGACCTGGAAATGATATAACCAAAATAAAACTATATGAAAACTATCAGAATGACTTGCTGTATACTTACGATGGTATTCAGTACGGGTCTGGCGTGTGCCGGTCCGAAGGATCTTCCTGCATGGCAGGACCCACAGGTTGTGGAAGAGAACCGCGCTCCGATGACAGCTGCTTTTGTGACCGATGGCCTGAGGCTTCCGTTGAGCGGCATATGGGCCTTCAATTGGAATGAAAGCGTTTCCTCGCGCCCTCTTGATTTTTATGAGAAGGATTATGATGATTCCAGCTGGGGTGTCATGCCGGTTCCAGGTATGTGGGAACTGAACGGCTATGGCGATCCGGTATATAAGAATATAGGATATGCATGGTGCGGACATTATCAGAACAACCCTCCGTATCCTGCAGACGAGCATAACTATGTAGGACAGTACAGAAGAAACTTTGTTCTTGATGAGGCATGGAAAGGCAAGGATGTTTTCCTTCATATAGGTTCTGCGACCTCAAATGTAAGGGTTTGGGTAAACGGAAAAGAGGTCGGTTATAGCGAAGACAGCAAGCTGGAAGCTCGTTTTGATATCACAAAGTATGTCAGGACCGGTGAAAATCTGATTGCTTTGGAGATTTTCCGCTGGTGTGACGGTACTTATCTCGAAGATCAGGATTTCTGGAGACTCAGCGGCATCGCAAGAGATGTATATCTGTTCTCCCGTGAGAAGAACAGGCTTGAGGATATCCATGTTGTCGGAAGTGCATCAGGAGAAGCATCTTTATATGCTGAGGTATCCAAAGGAATTACTTCTGTAAGATTTACGGTTTTCGATCCGTTCGGAAAGGAAGTGGCTTCGGAGAACGTCAAGGTCGGAACCAAGATCCGTTCGGAGAGGGGATTGCCGGCAGTAATGACGTCTGTTACTGTGCCGTCTGTAAAGAACTGGTCTGCTGAGACCCCGTGGCTGTACACCCTCAAGGTGGAGGCTTATGATAAGAAGGGAGTCACAGAGACGACTTCGATAGATTTCGGTTTCAGGGATGTATGCATCAAGGACGGACAGTTCCTGGTGAACGGGCAGCCTGTGCTTATCAAGGGTGCTAACCGTCACGAAATGAATCCATATAAGGGTTATGTGGTCAGCGAGGCGGATATGATTCAGGATATCCTTCTTATGAAACAGCTGAATATCAATGCTGTAAGAACTTGTCATTACCCTAATGACCCTCTTTGGTATACCCTCTGTGACAGATATGGACTCTATGTGGTGGATGAGGCCAATATCGAATCTCATGGAATGGGATACGGAAAGGAGTCTCTTGCCCATGACCCGGCATATGAGCATGCCCACCTGGAAAGGGTGAAGCGAATGGTGCAGCGTGATTTCAATCATCCTTCAATTGTCATCTGGAGTCTCGGAAACGAAGCCGGTCATGGAGAAAACTTCATGAAGGCATATGATATGGTGAAGAAAATGGATACATCGCGTCCGGTTCAGTATGAAAGGGCGGAGGGTGGTCCTGGAACGGATATCGCATGTCCGATGTACTTCGATTTCGATCAGTGTGAAAAGTACGCTTCACGTGATCCGCGCCCTGCAAAACCTCTCATCCAGTGTGAATATGCCCATGCAATGGGAAATTCCATGGGTGGCCTGAAGGAGTATTGGGATCTTATCCGCAAGTATCCTGTATATCAGGGAGGTTTCATCTGGGATTTCGTCGATCAGGCACTTTACTGGCCTGCTGATGCCGAGAAGTATGGTACTGACCATGTGTTTGTGTTCGGCGGAGATTTCAATGATTATGATCCGTCTGACAATTCGTTCTGCTGTAACGGAATCATAGCAGCTGACCGTACATATCATCCTCACTCATACGAAGTTGCGTACCAGTACAGGTCGATTCTTACTTCAGCATTGCCTGAGGAGGCTATGTGCGGAAAGGTAAACGTATATAATGAATATTTCTTCATTGACCTGTCCCGTTATATCCTCCATTGGGACGTTGAGGTGGACGGAAACAAGGTGCTTGCAGGGTGTGTAGGCATGCCGGCTGTGGCTCCTCAGCAGACAGAGACTGTAGAACTCGGTTATAATGAGGCCGACATCATGGAGGCTTCAGGCCTGGATGATCTCTCCGATCATGATGTATATCTCAATGTCAGATATGTTCTTAAGCGAGCTGACGGACTTCTTGCAGCCGGTTCAGAGGTGGCATATGATCAGATCTGTCTTGTTGATTCGCCTCTCGGAGAATTGGAGACCGGGTCAGGCATTCCTGTGTATGAGGAGTCTGAAGGCAAGCACGTGTTCTCTGGTGAAATGACATGGGAAGGTGCTGTCGGAGATAGGATCACTACTTGGAAGGCTGTATTTGATGCTTCCAGAGGAGCCCTTGTAAGTTATCAACTTGGCGGCGAGGAAATGATGGAGTCTGACCTTGTGCCATGTCTTGGCAGAGCCGCTACAGAGAATGATCTGGGTGCCGGTCAGGAAAAGAGACAGAAGCATTGGAGAGAGGCGGAATTCAATGTGGATGCCTTTATGGTTGAAGCGACAGACAGCAGCTATCGCATACATGTTGAATTTGCACCGATCAAGGACTTTGCAATGATCCATATGACCTATAATATATATGCAGACGGAGTGATCGAGGCTGTTGAGGAGTTCAAGGATGCGGGAAATCTTGAGAACGGCAAGCTTATGACTCGTGTGGGAATGGAGTTCGCCATGCCTGGAGATTACTCAGTAGTGGATTTCTTCGGATTGGGACCATTCGAAAACTACTGCGACAGATACTCTGCTGCTCTCATGGGTCATTATACTCAGAGAGTTGAGGATCAGTATCATTATGGATATGTCCGTCCTCAGGAGTCCGGTACCAAGACTCAGCTCAAATGGTTCAAGGTTCTTGACGATAACGGAACCGGTTTTGAGATCACTTCAGACGTGAAGTTCTCCGCTTCCGCACTTCCGTTCCATTGGAAGGAAATGGATGTGACCTTTATAGGTAACAAGCAGGCTCACTCGCTTGAGCTCAAGAAACTTGCCCATGAGAACGAAAGGTCTCTCGGCAAGACATGGGTCAATTTCGATCTTGTACAGATGGGACTGGGATGTGTCAATTCATGGGGTGCATGGCCACGCATGGAGCATCTGGTGATCCCACAGGAATATACATTCCGTTTCGTACTCAAGCCGGTAAACAACTGATAATGACACCTCTACTGGCATGCGCTAAGCTGTTAAACATGTCTTGTTTTTCAACTACCTGTTAGTCAATTACTTACATATTGTCATGTGTTTAACCCTCCCTTTAAATGATGGGTTAAACGCGTGCAAGATTGTAATGCCTTAAGAATCAATGTGTTAGAAATTAAAGTGTGTTTAACCTCCAACGTATTACAACAGAGGCGACTGAATTTCAGTCGCCTCTGTTGTATTATATGTCTGCAATTCTAGTATCTGTTGAGCGGCATGCCGTTGGTCTTCATACGGACCTGCTTTCTTACTGAGCTGAGGACTTCCTCATATGCCTCGCGGCCTTCCTCAGTCTTGCCGGCAATAAGGTCAAGGTTTGCTGCGGCATTTGTAAGTACCTGGTCGATAAGGTTTACGATGAATTCCATATCCTTCTCCACGAAACCGCGTGAAGTGATTGCCGGTGTTCCTACGCGTACTCCTGATGTCTGGAACGGAGAACGTGAGTCAAACGGAACCATGTTCTTGTTGAGGGTGATGTCTGCCTTTCCGAGTTCCTTTTCAGCCACCTTACCTGTAAGTTCAGGGAACTTGGTGCGAAGGTCGATGAGCAGGAGGTGGTTGTCTGTGCCGCCAGATACGATCTTGTAGCCTCTTGTCTTGAATGCTTCCGCCATTGCAGCCGCATTGCTTACGACCTGTCTCTGATAGTCCTTGAATTCTGGCTGAAGTGCCTCATAGAATGAAACAGCCTTTGCTGCGATGCAGTGCTCGAGCGGACCGCCCTGTACTCCGGGGAATACGCTTGAGTTGAGGATCTGTGACATCTTCTTCACTACACCCTTTGGAGTTGTGAGCCCCCAAGGATTGTCGAAGTCCTTGCCCATGAGGATGATACCGCCACGTGGACCGCGAAGGGTCTTGTGGGTGGTAGATGTTACGATGTGGGCATATTTTACAGGATTGCTCAGAAGACCTGCAGCGATGAGACCTGCTGTGTGGGCCATGTCAACCCAGAAGATGGCTCCTACCTTGTCTGCGATTTCACGCATCCTTGCATAGTCCCACTCTCTTGAATATGCTGATGCTCCTCCGATGATGAGCTTTGGCTTGTGCTCAAGAGCTCTCTGCTCCATCTGCTCATAGTCGATCATTCCTGTGGCTTCGCTAAGTCCATATGCAACTGCATTATACAGGATACCTGACATGTTTACTGGAGAGCCGTGGGTAAGGTGGCCTCCATGAGCCAGATCCAGTCCCATGAAAGTTTCTCCGGGTTTCAGACATGCCATCATCACTGCCATGTTGGCCTGTGCGCCGGAATGTGGCTGAACATTGGCATACTCTGCCTCAAAAAGTTCGCAGAGTCTGTCGATTGCCAGCTGCTCGATCTGGTCAACAACCTCGCAACCTCCGTAATATCTTGCTCCAGGGTAGCCCTCTGCATATTTATTTGTGCAGATCGAGCCCAGAGCCTCAAGTACCTGGTCGGATACGTAGTTCTCCGAAGCAATAAGTTCAATTCCTGAGGTCTGTCTTTCCTCCTCTTTCTTGATCAGGTTGAAAATCTGAAGATCTTGTTTCATAGGTATTCTCATTAAGCGCCTGCAAAATTAAGTATTTTTTTCATTTTTAGGAAATCAAAGATGTTTCTTCTTATCTTTGTGTCTGGAATTTTTACAGCCGGATATGGGTAACAGAAAACTTTTGAATATTGAGCTTGGAAGGGTTTCGGTTGAGGATTATAAGGAATTGCCGGAGTCGGGACTTGTGGTTGTGCTTGATAATGTGAGAAGTGCGCACAATGTAGGTTCCGCATTCAGGACTGCGGACTCTTTCAAGATAGACAAGGTATGGCTTTGCGGAATCTGTGCGGTCCCCCCATCTGCGGAAATCCATAAATCTGCGCTGGGAGCTGAAAACAGCGTGGAGTGGGAGCATGTGGATGAGACCATGGAGGCTGTAAGAAGGCTGAAGGCAGATGGCTATACAATAGTAAGCGCAGAGCAGACTGTAGGTTCTGTCATGCTTGATGAATTTGAGCCGGTAAAAGGAAAAAGATATGCAGTAGTGTTTGGCAACGAGGTCTCTGGAGTCTCTCAGGAGGTTGTGGATGCCTCGGATTTCTCATTGGAGATACCTCAGTACGGAACCAAGCACTCTTTGAATGTCTCAGTCAGCTTAGGTGTGATCCTATGGCATTTCAGATTAGGAATAAATAGATAAGATATGAAGAAACTTTTATTTTTCGCGGCGTGCTGCCTGGCCATGTCGGCATGCATGCGCAAGACTGCACAAGAGTCAGTCGTTTTGTTCGATGCAGATGCTTTTGAGACTGTCATAGACGGAAAGCAGACATCTCTCTATACCCTCAAGGCTGGCGACCTGACAATGCAGGTCACCAATTTCGGCGGCCGTGTCGTATCTCTGTGGGCCCCTGACAAGGATGGATGCCACCAGGACGTAGTTCTGGGATATAATAATATAGATACATATATAAATAATCCGGGAGAGCGTTTCCTTGGTGCGGTGGTTGGTCCATATGCAAACCGCATAGCAAACGGAACCTATACAATCGGCGAAGAAACATATACCTTTCCGCAGAACAACAACGGACAGACCCTGCACGGCGGTCTCAAGGGTTTTGACCTTGTTGTCTGGGATGTTGAAGACGTGACTGACAGCACTCTCGTTCTGTCATATCTTCATGCAGACGGACAGGAGGGTATGCCTGGCAACCTCAAGATCGTCATGACTTATGCGCTGACATCGGAAAATGAGTTCAAGGTGGATTATATGGCAGAGACAGACAAGGCTACCCATGTCAACATCTCCCATCATTCATTCTTCAATCTCAAGGGAGAGGGTAACGGTACCATCAATGACCATATATTATATATAAATGCGTCAAAGACTACTCCTGTGAATGCGGTTCTCATCCCTTCGGGAGAGATTGCCGATGTGACCGGAACTCCGTTTGATTTCCGCACGGCAAAGGCTATCGGACAGGATCTGGAAGTTGAGAATGAGCAGCTTAAGAACGGTGGAGGATATGACCACAACTGGATTCTTGACCGTCAGACCCCTGACCGGATGGAACTTGCGGCATCCGTATATGAGCCTGCGTCAGGCAGATTCATGGAGGTATTTACGGATCAGCCTGCACTCCAGTTCTATGGCGGTAATTTCTTTGACGGCACAACTGAAGGTAAATATGGAAAGGCTCTCAGATATCGCGAGTCCATCGCTCTGGAGACTCAGAAATACCCTGACACGCCTAATCATGACAACTTCCCGTCAACCCTTCTGAATCCTGGAGAGACATACACACACAGCTGTGTATATCGGTTCTCGGTAAAATAATATGACAAAATGTCAGTCTTTTCCGACTGGCATTTTCTTTGTCCTCTCCCTGTCATGCAGACGAGATCCTCTCCCTGTCATCTCGAGCGAGCGGAGCGAGTCGAGAGATCTACAAACCGGAAAATATTAACAAAACGAATAATCATGATAAGACCATTAGCAGACAGAGTCGTGATCGAGCCGAAGGCCGCAGAGACTCAGACAGCGTCAGGACTCTACATTCCTGACACAGCAAAGGAAAAACCACAGCAGGGAACAGTCGTAGCGGCTGGTCCGGGCAAGAAAGACGAGCCTATGGAGGTAAAGGTAGGCGACGTAGTGATCTATGGCAAATATGCAGGTACTGAAGTCTCAGTCGACGGCAAGGACTACCTCATCATGAAACAGTCAGACATCCTGGCAATACTATAGATTTCTCCACTCCCTGCGGTCGGTCGAAATGACAATGTTCGCGGTCGGTGTAAACGACAATGTTTGCAGTCGGTGTAAATGACAATGTTCGCAGTCGGTGTAAACGACAATATTCAAAGTCAATCGAAATGACGTTCTGACTGTCATATCGAGCGAGCGAAGCGAGTCGAGATATCTGAAAACCAATAATATATAATCATATGGCAAAAGACATTAAATTCAATATCGACGCACGCGCCAAGATGAAGGAAGGCGTTGATGCGCTTGCAGATGCAGTAAAGGTGACCCTTGGACCAAAGGGTCGTAACGTGGTGATCGCCAAGAAGTTCGGCGCACCTCAGGTGACTAAAGACGGTGTGACCGTAGCTAAGGAGATCTCTCTCGAGGACCAGTTTGCCGACATGGGCGCCCAGATGGTCAAGGAAGTCGCTTCAAAGACAAACGAGCAGGCCGGTGACGGTACTACTACAGCCACTGTTCTTGCTCAGGCAATCATCAATGTAGGCCTCAAGAACGTCACAGCAGGCGCAAACCCTATGGACCTCAAGAGAGGTATCGACAAGGCAGTCGCAGTGGTGGTTGAAAGCCTCCGCACCCAGAGCCAGGAAGTTGGCGAGGACTATGCCAAGATCGAACAGGTAGGTACAATCTCTGCCAACAATGACAGCTACATCGGAAAGCTCATCGCTGACGCAATGTCAAAGGTGAAGAAGGACGGTGTCATCACTGTGGAAGAGGCTAAGGGCACTGAGACCGAAGTGAAGGTAGTAGAGGGAATGCAGTTTGACAGAGGATACATCTCTCCATACTTCATGACCAACGGCGACAAGATGGAGGCGGTACTTGACACTCCTTACATCCTTGCAACAGACAAGAAGATTTCGACCATGAAGGACATCCTTCCTATCCTCGAGCCTATCGCTCGCGAAGGAAAGTCACTTCTCATCATAGCAGAGGACGTTGACGGTGAGGCTCTTACTACTCTCGTTGTGAACAAGCTCCGCGGCACCCTCAAGATCGCTGCTGTGAAGGCTCCGGGCTTCGGCGACCGCCGCAAGGAAATGCTTCAGGATATCGCAATCCTCACAGGCGGAATGGTAATCTCAGAGGAGAGGGGATTCAGCCTTGAGAACACTACTCTCGACATGCTCGGAAGGGCAGAGAAGGTTGTCGTTACCAAGGACAACACAACTGTAGTTAATGGAGCCGGCTCTGCAGAGGCCATCAAGGAACGCGCAGACCTCATCCGCAAGCAGATCGAGACCACAACATCAGACTACGACCGCGAGAAGCTCCAGGAGCGCCTTGGAAAGCTCGCTGGCGGCGTTGCAGTCCTCTATGTAGGTGCAGCGACAGAAGTCGAGATGAAGGAGAAGAAAGACCGTGTGGATGACGCTCTCAGCGCAACGCGTGCAGCAGTGGAGGAAGGCATCGTTCCAGGTGGTGGTGTAGCATACATCCGCGCAGCTCAGGCTCTCAAGAGCCTCAAGGGCGAGAATGATGATGAGACTACAGGTATCAACATCGTGGCTCGCGCCATCGAGGAGCCTCTCCGCCAGATCGCAGCAAATGCAGGCGTGGAAGGCAGCGTGATCATTAACAAGATCGCAGAAGGCGAGGCGGACTTCGGTTACAATGCCCGCACAGGAGAATATGTACACATGTTTGAGGCAGGCGTCATCGACCCTACAAAGGTATCACGCGTAGCCCTCGAGAACGCAGCGTCAGTGGCAGGAATGTTCCTCACCACAGAGTGCGCGATAGCAGACATCCCTGAGCCAGCTGCAGCGCCGGCAATGCCTGCAGGAGGTATGGGTGGCATGATGTAAAGATACTTGGTCCGCTGAAGGACTATGGAATATTGACAGCCGGATAGCCCAGTAGCGGGTTGTCCGGCTGTTTTGCATTTCCGTCCATGAAAAGGGCCGTTTTTATGGATGGGACATTGTTTTTTACGTTGCCGTCCACGAAAATGGCTGTTTTCATGGACGGGATGGCACT
>JAZQEN010000016.1:0-14542 GCA_045539015.1 Candidatus Cryptobacteroides sp. | reverse complement strand
CTCGCATAAGAAATGTCACTTTTTTGTGCGAGGATTCCAAATAATGGATCAAAAACGTCATTTTGAACCCCAAACGGCAATCCTTGCAAAAAAATGGCTTGATTCTTTTGCAAGGATTGCGGGGTGCTTTTTCTGTAGATCGAAAAATATGGCTTCGTCACCATACCACAAAGACGACAAGACTAAATTTACCAACCTACCTTTTACGTTGATCCTTCAAAAGTCGCCTAAGCGGTACTGAACCCTGGTTTACATAATTATATGCGCCCATTGTATGTGCTACAGGCTGTTCAGTTTGCTCTTGAGCTGCTCCAGCTCGGCTTTCATCTGCTCGATTTCTGCATTTGATGGAACCGGCTCTCCAGCTACTGCTGCCTTTATCATTCCTCTGCCAGTCTCTTTGCCATTCTCTTGTGCAGGACCTTCTGCCGTCTCCTCAACCGTTTCCATTAAAGGAACTTCCGAAGTGACCGCAGTCGGAGTCGCCACAGGAACAGGTGCAGGTGCTTGAGGTGGGACTGGCGCTGATGCAGCTAAGGCAGGTTGGCTGTCTGCTCCTTTAGTAAGTGCAATAATAAAGAATGCTAATGCTGGATAGATGAATATGATATAGGCATATTGACCAAAGCTGTCGATGTATGCAGCATCGAATATTGCAGAGATCTCGGGTAGCACCAGCAGCGCCCATCCTCCGACAAGGGTGCCTACAGCAATCTTGACCAATTTGCTTTCCGCAAACTTAATTACAGTTGCGAAGCATGTTGCCAGGAACAATATTTTTCCGCAGTGGTTATAGAAGGTGTCTACATAAAACCAGTAGCTGAAATATGGCTGTGAGATTTCATGATGACATATCTGGACTATTCCAAAGCGCATCAGTAAAGGATAAAGGAAAAGTGCGGAACTTGCGATGCCCAAAAGTCCGATGACCCGTGTTCTGGTTGATGCGCAAGCGACTATAATAAAGAAAATCAGCGCTGCGATATATTGGGCTATCATGAAAAGGACAGGTACCTCATGCGCATCAATATATGCGTATTCTGAAGCAAACGGTTCGATCATAAAGATTTCACCGGTGTAGACAAAGAAAGGAGCATACCAGCCATGGGCACAAAGTATGATCGCAACAATCATACATACAGCGAGCCCACCGACAGCTATCCAGCTGAAGGTTTTTAGATTTTTCATATAAGTTATGCTTTATTAAGTTGCTCTTTGATTCGTTCTATCTCTGCCTTAAGCTGCTCAATCTCTGATTTCTTGGCGTCGATTCCTATCGCAGCTCCATCATCAGCAGGAGTACCTTCTTCATTTACAGGAACAGCTTCCTCGGCTGCAGGCACCGTCTCTGCAACAGCAGTCTGTGTGCTTGCTTTCAGCAATGCCGGCTGAACCGGGGCAGGCGGAACTGGAACTGGTGGAACCGGTGCAGGTTCCGCGACAGCAGTTTTGTCAATCTGTCTTGGCCATGCGATCATTGCCAGTATGATTGTAGATGATATCAGAATATTTACAAAATAATTCAATTTGGCTCTAGTCTCCTCGACATCTTCAATTGCGTCATAATATTGTTCCGAGTATTCAAATGCGTCGTATGCAGGCCATATTGGGAAATATTGGATTACTCGAGCGGATATCATCGACAGAAGGACGAGAAGGGCTGAAACTCTGAAGAAACCATGATTCTTCATCTGCGCCAGCAACACAGCGGCTGCAATTACCAATAGAAGAAATCCTAAGCTAGTAAACATGTTTCCTATGTACCAGGCGTTGTTGGCCTCTTTTGCGAGCTCGAGGATTGATTCGCGGGATTCATAATAAGCAAAATCCGGATCTTCAGCCATTTTTTCCCTGTTTTCCCAAATAAGACGGGATGAAATATTCAGGATATTTGCCATGATATAAGAGGCTGAACTGAAAATACCCATATAGCCGGCGAGTGCCGTTTTCCTGGAAGCAGCCGCTACCGCTATGAAAAATAACAGAACGGCAATATTTGCTGTAATGTCAAGTCCGAAAACCGCATAGTGATCTATATCTGCAGTATAGTGATCAAATGATGGAGTCTCGGGGTCAATAAACACGAGTTTGCATAGCATCGCCAGCAATGCGACGCCCGCAGCAACCTTGGAAAGAACGAATAGTTTGTTTTTCATAATCAAATAGTTTTAATCTTCCCAAAGATATCGAAAAGTTGCTATCTTTACAAAAAATACGATATGAAAACGCTTACTGACAATATCCTGACAGTTGAGGTCAGTGATCATGGAGCAGAGCTCCAGAGCATCCGCAAGGGATCGGTAGAATATCTTTGGCAGGGTGATCCGGCTTATTGGGGCAGGCGCTCGCCTGTACTTTTCCCGATAGTCGGCAGTGTATGGGAAAAGAAATACAGGGTTGACGGCAAGGAGTATGAGCTGGGCCAGCATGGATTTGCAAGAGATATGGATTTCGCGCTTGTAAGTGAGTCAGAGACGGAGGTGAGGTATCGCCTTGAATCAACAGAGGATACTCTGAAAAAATATCCGTATCCGTTTGTTCTGGAGATTGCTTACAGGCTGCATGATAACAAGCTTGATGTCATCTGGGAGGTGTCTAATCCTGCGGATAAGGAAATGTTCTTCCAGATCGGTGCTCACCCGGCATTCATCTATCCGGATTATGCTCCTGAACTGAAGGAACGCGGCTACTTCGTTTTTGACAGGACGGCGGGACTGGAATGTATAAGGATAGCGGAAAAGGGATGCGTTGATGCAGTGACAAGGTATCCTCTTGAGATACCGTCTGACGGCCGTCTGCCGATCGACAGGGAGACATTTGATGGGATAGATACCATAATGCTGGAGGACTCCCAGGTTCATGAAGTGGCTCTGCAGAGGGTTGACGGAACCCCTTGGCTGCGTGTTATCTTTGATGCTCCGGTTGTGGGTATCTGGTCTCCTCCGGGAAAAGTGGCGCCTTTCATATGCATTGAGCCTTGGTATGGCCGCTGCGACAGGGCTGGATATGAGGGTGAGTACAAGGATAAGGATTGGATGAACAGGCTTGCCCCAGGTGAGAAGTTCTCAAGCGTATATACTATAGAAATAGAGTAGACTCATCATAAATGGTGATATGAGTCACCATTTATTTGCTGTACCTTTGCTGCCCGAAAGGCAGCAGAAGAGAATTCATGAAACTATCAGAGTTGAATACAGGCGAAAGGGCCGTGGTCGTAAAGGTATACGGCCACGGTAGCTTTCGTAAGAGAATAGTGGAAATGGGATTTGTGAAGGGCAACAAGGTCAAGGTAGTGATGAATGCCCCTCTCAAGGATCCCATCGAATATGAGATAATAGGTTACCGCATATCACTCCGTCGCGAAGAGGCGGATAAGGTGGAGGTCATCAGCGAAAGCGAGGCAATGGAGATGCATCGCGAGCGTGAGGCGCGTCCGGCCTTGGAGGCGGATACATGTGAGGATGCATGGCTCGACCGTGAGATGAGCTCTTTGGCTGAGGAACGCAGAAAAGTGATCAAGGTGGCGTTGGTCGGCAATCCGAACTGCGGAAAGACCTCGCTTTTCAACATGGCTTCCGGAAGCCACGAGCATGTAGGAAATTATAGCGGTGTGACCGTGGATGCCAAGGAAGGGGTGTTTGAGCATGGCGGTTACCGTTTTGTTATAACCGATCTTCCGGGGACCTATTCACTATCAGCCTACAGCCCGGAGGAACTGTATGTCCGCAGGAATCTGATCGAGGACATGCCTGATGTGGTCGTCAATGTCGTGGATTCGTCAAATCTGCAGCGAAACCTGTATCTGACTACGCAGCTTATCGATATGAACCTCAGGGTAGTGATGGCCCTCAATATGTATGATGAACTGAAGGCCAAGGGAGATAAGCTTGATATCCAGCAGCTGGGATATCTTCTGGGAATGCCTGTCGTGCCGACAGTCAGCAGGACCGGAGAAGGATTGGAGAAACTCTTTGATACTGTCGTTCAGATCTATGAGAAGAGTGATCCCCACCTTGCCCGCCATATCCATATCAACCATGGTGCAGAGCTCGAAAACAGCATAGACCGTATAAAGCTGCTTCTGCAGAAAAATCAGGAAATCAGATATAAATATTCTACAAGATATCTGGCGATCAAGTACCTTGAGAATGATAAGGAGGTAGAGCAGATAGTTGAGGCGCAGGCAAACAGGGATGAAATAATCTCGGCAAGATTCGAGGAAAACACACGTATCCGTAGCTTAATGGGTTCAGGAGTCGAGTCGTCATTGGTGGATGCCAAATATGCATTTATTCAAGGAGCCTTGGCAGAAACATATGAGCCTTATGCCGGAAAAAAGAAGAATACGATTACGGATAAGATCGATGCCATAGTCACAAACAAATGGCTTGCGTTTCCGATCTTCTTCTTCGTTCTGTATGTGGTCTTCGACTGCACGTTCATGATCGGAGAATATCCGATGCGCTGGATCGAGTGGTTGGTCACTCAGTTCGGTGAATTCGTCTCCACCTCGATGAGCGACGGATGGCTGAAGAGTCTTGTTGTAGACGGTATCATCGGGGGAGTCGGCAGTGTGCTGGTATTTCTCCCTAATATATTGATACTCTATATGTTCATATCCTTGCTGGAGGACTCCGGATATATGTCCAGGACGGCCTTCATCATGGACAGGCTCATGCACAAGATGGGGCTTCATGGAAAGTCCTTCATCCCTATGGTGATGGGATTCGGCTGCAATGTGCCTGCGATAATGGCTACAAGAACCATCGAAAGCCGCAAGAGCAGGCTGATAACGATACTGATAATCCCGCTTATGTCGTGCGCAGGTCGCATGCCTGTGTATATTCTGATAGCGGCTGCATTCTTCCCTCATCATGCCGGCTTGGTGCTGCTGGGACTATATGCCCTAGGCATTGTTCTGGCGATTCTGGCGGCAAAGGTGATAAGTGCCTTCATCAAAGATGATGATCTTCCTTTTGTAATGGAACTTCCGCCGTACAGAATCCCGACCGCGAAATCAATCTTCCGCCATACATGGGAAAAGGGCAAGCAGTATCTGCAGAAGATGAGCGGAATCATACTGATATGTTCTCTTGTAATATGGGCACTGGGGTATTTCCCTCGTAATGAACAATATGCGACCCCGCAGGAGCAGCAGGAACATTCATATATCGGTCAGGTCGGCAAGGCTATGGAGCCTGTGCTCGAGCCTCTGGGATTCGACTGGAGAATGGGTGTCGGTATCGTTTCCGGAGTCGGAGCAAAAGAGCTGGTTGTCAGTACTTTGGGAGTCATGTATTCAAACGGGGATGGTGAGTCCCTTCAGACCTCTCTTACTAAGTCGATATCCCCTGCCGGAGCTCTTGCGTATATGGTATTCATTCTGCTGTACTTCCCATGTGTCGCCACCTTCATAGCCATAAAGAATGAGGCCGGCGGTTGGAAATGGGCTATCATTACAGCAGTCTACACCATCTTCCTCGCCTGGCTGGCAGCCTTTGCGACCTTCAATCTGGCTAGCCTCTTTATGTGAGGTCTGTCACATCCTCTTTTGTAAGCTGTTGATAATCAGTGTTTTGTAAAACAAGGTGTGTTTAACCCATACTTTAAAACAGGGGTTAAACACACTCTTTTTCATAACTAGTTAACCAGTAGGGTTTTACGAGTAATTATGTGTGAGACCTATTAGAGCTCTATAGCTGACGAGTCGATAAGGTTGTTAAGTAGAGCGTATACCGTGAGTCCGGCTACCGTCTTGATACCGGTCTTGCGGGTGATGTTCTTTCTGTGAGTGATGACTGTGTGGATCGAGATGTTATAGAAGTCTGCGATCTCCTTGTTGAGCATTCCCTTGGCTACGCATACCAGGATCTCCTTTTCGCGTGCGGAAAGGTCATAGTCATCAGCGGAAGGTGCTTCGTCATGTATCGACAATGATTCCCTGAGTTTCTTCACAATAGCTACCGGCTCATCGAACATGTTGATGACTCCGTCATATTGCCGGGTCTGCTCGTCATCCATAGGGGTGGTCTTGATTGCAACTACTGCAGCGTCAGAATGTTCTGCAAGACGACTCCTGCCGTTCAGCCTGGAGACATAGTCGAAGACAATCGGATCGATTATGATGACGTCGGCATCCATGTTTCTCAGACGGGCTTCGCTGGCGTGTGAGAGGTCTGTAAGTATGCCCTCGACGCGGAACTCCCCAAGTTCCCCCAGAACTGCTTCAAGACCTCTGGCAACTATCTTTGAGGGGATTATCAGCAATACTTTCTTGTGGCTCATCTTACTTTACCTCCATTCTGTTGACTATAGGAATCAGTACTGAATCCTCTATGATAGTGTGTTTCGCCAGATCTTCCTCGAGTCTGTATATCCTGTAGAGCACGTCGTTGCGGAGTACAGTGTCGCATGTTTCCGGGAGATACTTCATCACGATATTCTTCAGGTCTCCCAGAGTTTCGTCAATATTGCTGTGATTCTCTTCGAACTGCTCTATTGAATAGCTTTCCTGTCTGCGGCCTTCCATCAGGGCTCTCACATATGGGAATACCACATTTTCTTCATAGCCGAAGTGGTTGATCACCTGGGCTTTGTAGTCTGCAAAGAACTTGCGGACAATCTTCTTCTGCATCTCGTCACATGGCTCTACCATGGCATTGAGCGACTTCTCGAGTGCAGCGAATTCCTTGTCGATATAGAATGAATGGGAATTATGGAGGTACTCTACAATAGTCATCGGGTCAGCCCCTTTGAGGAAATCGGCTGCAGGCACATAATCGTCATATGTATATATGTTGCATATCATCAGGAAAGAATTCCTGTTGATTCCCTGTCGGTCACAGACCTCGCTTATTGTGTTTTCTCCGAATCCAAGGCTTATGCCCATTCGGGACAGCACATTGATGAGCTTGAAGTTTACCTCTACCAGGTCTGCAAGCTTCATGGAGTCCGAAAATACTATTCGCTGAATCTCAGTTGTCATGCTGGGTGAATTTTTTCAAAGTTAATATTTCTGTCTCAAAACGACAAGAGGCGTTCCATCACGGAAGGCCTCTGTAACTAAACATTAAAAGAATTGACTTATACTACTAAAATGGCTTATTTCATCTATCCCATCAGGTCTTCCTGATTTCGATTGCAAAGGTAGAGTTCTCCATCCGCCCTGACAATCCCCAAATGTTGGTATTCTGTCCCTATCCGATCAGTTCAGCAAGATACTTAGGGTCAAGGTGAATTATTCGAGCAATCTGTTTGTATGAACTTCTAAGCTCTTTGTGAAGAATCTTTGCCAGACATAGGCGCCTGTCAGTGTCCAATCCTCTAAGATTTGATGTCTTGAAAATCTTCAGACTATGTGCAATCGCCTTTTCTCTTACTTCCATATCAGGTAGTGCAACAAAGTCCCTGATGCCAAGACTGTTATTTATCTCCTCCTCTTTCTTCTGCCCCATGAAGAATGTAAAACTTTTGGGTGACCGGAACAGTCTTTCGACAAGTTTATAGTCAATATAGTTACCTGGCCAAAGATACCCTTCTGGTGTTACCTTCCAGTCCGCAGGTATATCACTCATGGTCTGAAACATCTCGCGTCTTCTTCTCATTGTGAGATTGGCAACTCTTGTCCAGCTATCTGACAAGGCGGTAAGCATTTCAGGCCTTCTGAAATATAACCCGCCGGACGACCATGGATAATCTTCGGCACAGTATGCAAATCCTGCAGCAATTCCGTTTCTCAGCACATATGCAATAGAATTAAGAAGGTATCTCTCGTCTTCCATCAACTTGATCTCAAAGTCGATCGGCCCGGATCTCCGGCATGAGTACCTGTTGTAATACCATAACGAATACTTGTGAGCGAACCTGTCTCTGAATTCACAACATTCCTTCATTGTTCCATAGAGGACGAAATGAACATGATTGTCCATCAGACAGAATGCCGGTATCACCACCTTGCATTTAAGAAAGCACACTGCTATGATGTTCATGGCGGCAACGAACGCTGCCTTGTCCTCGAAAAGTGCATCTGTACGGAAACCGTCAGAAAACAGATGATAGAATCCTCGTTTCTCCATATATGTCAGTATTAATATTCTCCTTCTCCACTGCCCCCCTCAAAGTCATATATGAGAGTCAGGAAATGACCGACACAAAGATTGGAATAATAGCTGAGAAAAACAATTCAGCTTTAGGTTAAACACGTCTCTATTTCTAAGTTATTAGTAATCAGTGGTTTGTAAAATGAAACGTGTTTAACCCCTGCTTTAAAGGAGGGGCTAAACACATTATGAAATGTAAATTGTTGATAATCAGAAGATTGTGAAAACGAACGTGTGAGACCTCCTGAATTAGCATCAGTATTGCAATGCCCCTGAGTTAAACTGAGAATCATGAACACTCTTATTGTATTCAATCATCCCTACGGAGGGAGTTTCTGCGGGGCTATACTGGCTGCTGTGGAGAAGGGCCTCAAGGCAGGAGGCCATAAATGCAGGGTCATCAATCTGGATCAGGATAATTTCGATCCTGTGATGCGTTCCAAGGATCTGCTGGCCTTTGTCGGAGCCGGCAGGGCAGGCGGGAATGCGCTCGATGCCATTGACGATCAGGTCAGGGAGTACAAGGAACATCTTGAGTGGGCGGATCATCTTGTGATGATCTTCCCTGTGTGGTGGATGACTACTCCTGCCATGACCAAGGGATTCATAGACAAGGTGATCTTTCCGGCTATTGCCTATGACATGAAAGATGGGAGGCTTGTGTCCAGACTGTCTCTCAGAAAGGTCACTGTCATAACAACCATGAACACGCCTGCAGACATCTACAGAGATGTTTTCGGCAATCCGTTGGAGGGCTCGCTTATCAAAGGCACATTCCGCCAGATCGGCATCGAGAACATCGAGTGGACCAGCCTGAACGAGGTCAAACAGGTGAGCCGAGAGCAGAGGGAAGCGTGGCTTGAGGAAATCGAGCGTCGGTTTGCGGGGCCTATGAGTAGCGTCTAGGCAGACGGAAGAGGATGGCTCCCAGAGCGAAAGCTCCCATGACGAAAGGATAGTAGAGATATCCTATGATAGATATAGATGATACTCCGGCCAGGCCGGCTGCCATAAGGAGCTGAGCTCCGTATGGGATGAGGCCTTGCACGAGGCAGGAGAATGTATCCAGGATGCTGGCGGTCTTGCGAGGATCCAGTTTGAAGCGGGTGCTTATGTCCTTGGCTATCTGACCTGTGGTGATGATGGCTATGGTGTTGTTGGCAGTGCACAAGTTGGCGAGGCTTACCAGGCCAGCAATGCTGAGTTCGGCACCGCGTTTCCCGTGGATGCGTCGGGTCAGTCCGTTCACGATATAGTCGATACCGCCGTTTACCTTGATTGTTTCGAGCATGCCGCCGGCAAGCATGGTTACCATTATAAGATCACCCATGTCGCTGATACCGCTTCCGATAGCTCCCAGCCATCCGCTCCATGTGATACTGCCGTCGATGAATCCTATTGCGGCATTGGCAATGATTCCTGTCATGAGGGCTGCTGTGACATTCATGCCGCTCAGTGCCAGGATGATGATGAGCAGATAGGGGAGCAGAAGGTACCAGTGTACCGGTTCTGTAACCGGAGTTGCCTCTACAGACAGACCTAGGAATATATATAATATGGTAACTGCCAATGCTGCCGGACCGACAATGCGCAAGTTGACCTTGAACTTGTCCTTCATGGAGCATCCCTGGGTGCGTGTTGCAGCAATCGTGGTGTCGGAAATGAACGAGAGATTGTCGCCGAAGAATGAGCCTCCGACAATTATGGCTGTGATGAATGAGGTTTCAATCGCTGTGGCAGTCGGATCAGGACAGATTTCCTGCGCTAGGCCGGCAGCCAGAGGGACAAGTGCGACTATGGTGCCTACGCTGGTTCCGATGGACATAGATATGAAGCATGAGGCAAGGAAAAGTCCTGCGTATATCAGGTTTCCGGGCAGGATGCGCAGTGTCATGTTGACGGTCGCATCAATTGCTCCGATCGCTTTTGCCGTTGATGCAAATGCCCCGGCAAGGATAAAGATCCATATCATCAGGAGCACGTTTCTGTTTCCCGCTCCTTGAGAGAATATGCCGATTCTTTCCTCCAGGGTCTTGCCCTTGCAGATGAGTATGGCGTATACGGACGCCAGCAGGAAGGCTGCTGATATCGGGATGCTGTAGAAATCCCGTGAGATTATGCAGGATGCCAGATAAATGATGAGGAATATGATGAGCGGACTGAGAGCCAGGAGGCCTTTTTTGCCTGTATTAGTTTGCATGGATGTCTGTTTTGGCGTGCAAAGATAATAAATTAATTATCTTTGTGGAGAGTCCTCCACTCGCTTCGCTCGGTCGGAATGACAAGAAGGACTCGGTCGGAATGACGAAGGAGGCATGTTTATTATGAAAAGGAAAAAGTTGGAAATACAGGCGCCGATGGGGGAGAAGACTGTTCTGCTCCACACCTGCTGTGCCCCGTGCTCAAGTGCCATAATCGAGGCTCTGATGCATAACGGGATCACTCCTGTAATATATTATTGCAATCCCAACATCTATCCGCAGGAGGAATACGAAATCCGCAAGAACGAGTGTACGCGATATGCTCAGTCTCTTGGGCTGGAAATCGTGGATGCCGACTATGACCATGAGAACTGGCTCGAGGCAGTCAAAGGCATGGAGAACGAGCCGGAGAGGGGCGGCAGATGCCTGAAATGCTTCAAGCTGCGCCTTCTGCGTACGGCTCAGTATGCCCGCGAGAGAGGCATAAAGGTAATCACGACGACTCTTGCCTCGTCCCGATGGAAGTCGCTGGAACAGATCAACGAGGCGGGTCTGTGGGCTTGCCGGCAGGTAGATTCCTCGACTCGGCCTTCGGTCTCGCTCGGAATGACAGGCCAGGTCATCTGGTGGGACCAGAACTGGAGAAAAGGCGGGCTCCAGGAGCGCCGCCTTCAGATCATCAAGGAATATGATTTCTATAACCAGCTGTACTGCGGTTGCGAGTTCAGCATCAGAAAGGAAGACTAGAGAACAGGTCTGCAGTTGCCGTCTGATGCCGACTTGACAGTTATGCTTCCGTCAATAACTTCAGAGGGAATGGCCTCCCGTGAGTAGCCCATCACTTCGTCAGAGCCGTTCATAGCCTTTAGGGTCATGGTGTTGCCTCCTGAGAACGAAACCTGATACTCGCTTCCCCAAGACTGTCCGTCTGAATATATTCCGGACAGCACGTTCTCATTGATCTCCCATTCTCCGGAATAATGCCTGTGACGTCCTTCGCCTATCTGCTGGTACAGGTCAAATGTACCGGCTTCATCGATAGCCAGATATATATCAGCCTCAAAAGTTTCCGGCACGCAGTGCCATTCTCCTATGACAAGCTTTGCATAGTCCGCCGGCTCGTCCTTCCTGCAGCCTGTTGCCATGAGCACCAGGGCGATCAATATAAATATACTTTTTTTCATAAAATGTTTTTAGATCCCTCGACTTCGCTCGGGATGACAGGTGAAACACTGTGACGACAGGAGGCTAAAGCCAGCCTCCGTTGCTTGAATAAACTCCTCTTGAGACTATTGAGATTTCTCTCTTGATTTCAGTGCCTCCTATCTTGTCACCTCCGCCAAGATGACTGCCTCCGGCAATGGCGGAAACCGTGATTTTAGCTGAAGCGTTCTTTGTACAGTAGATATTGAGGATTCCGTTCTCGACTGTAGGAGCCGAAGCAAGTCCAAGTGCCCTCCTTGCTTCTGTACTCATGTCAACAGTCAGATAGGTGAGGTCTTTTGCCGACTCTCCGAAATATTCTGAAAGCTCGACAGAACACTTCTGACCGGTCTTTACCATTACAGATGGTGTCCCTTCTATCTGCATGAGGAGTTTCCATGCATCTATGGCACCTGTTCCCATGCGGTTGTGGTAGATTGTAAGTCCGATGGTATATTCTCCATACGGCTTTATGCCGTCAGCCAGAAGGTAGTTTATGTCGTTGACGGAAGTCAGCAGGATGTCTCTGAACTGGTTTCCTGTAAATTTCTTTCCGAGTTTGCCGGCATATGAAATGCCAAGCGCAGCGACTCCGGATACATGTGGACAAGCCTGCGACGAGCCCTCCATCCAGGCATAGTCACCAACAGCCTCGCTTATGCTTGTGGAAAGGATCATGCACTTGTTGTGGTCTCCGCTGACGTCTTCTCCTATCCAGAAGTCTCCGCCAGGTGCAGCGATGTTGCATCCTCTGCCGTAGTTGGTATATCCTGCCGGAAGATAATCCGGACCTAATGCCGTCACTGCAATACATATAGGCAAAGCTCCGGGATAGTCCGAATTAGATGTAGCCTCGTTTCCGGCAGCGTAGATCACGAGGTTGGAACCGATGGACGGGTGATTGCTGTTTTCCGGATTCGTGAAGTATTTAAGTGCGCTGTATTCAAGCGGGAGGGTTGAGGTGTAGTTGTTGTCGCTAGTGAATATGTGTGCGGGATAGCCGTATGAACACTGTGCGATGCAGGCTCCGTTGTCTGCTGCATAAATCAATGCATCTGCCATCTCCTGGTCTGCTCCGGCATTGTAACCTTCAAACAGCTGGCAGCTCATGATCCTGACGCCGTCTCCCTTGCCGCTTCCGCCCGCTATGGAGCTCACGCCGATGCCGTTTCCATTGACGGCGGCAATGATGCCGGCCACATGCGTGCCGTGTCCGGACTCTCCTTCAGCATCCCATTTCAGGGGACCGTCTGAGTAGAAGTTATATCCATGGATGTCATCTACATATCCGTTGCCGTCATCGTCAACACCTGCCGCTCCGTTCTTCTCCGCCTCGTTTACCCACATGTTGTCTGCAAGGTCCGGGTGGGTATATTTCACAGGTGCGTCGCATACTGCAACAACAACGTCTGGGGAGCCGGCTGTGAGTGCCCAAGCATCCTTTACGCCTACATCAGCTCCCTCCCTTGCTGTTTTGGCGATACTTTTGTCGCCTGTGTTCACCAGACCCCACTGATTCTCATTAAGCGGGTCGTCGAATGGAATGCCTTCACCCTTTGCCGCGGCGCTGAGGCCGGGTGTGACGCTGTATGGAACGGCCTTGAGGTCAGATGCCAGCTTCGGAACCGAGTTATACTGCAATGCGCAGATCTCAGGGCGTCTGGCAACTGCAGCTGCGAATGTATGTACCGGCATGTCCTCGTCAAATGACACGGAAAACCATCTGTGCAGTCCAAGTTCACGAGCCAGTTCGCGGTTCTTCGGTGCGCTGTGCAGTGCCGGTCTGAAATCCGTATATCCGACTTCGGCAAAAAGTTCGGATGCTACGGCTGAGATGCCTTCAGATTCAATGCGGCTGGTGGTTTCCTCGTCAAGGAAGAGGAGAAGATTGCCCGGCATATGCTCTGCCGAATGTGCTCCTGTCAGTTTTGTCATCAGGGTTTCGTCGCTGACCGTATCCTCAGGGATAACTGGCGTTTCAGCCTCCGTAAGGCATGCGACAGCCGCCAGGCAGCTGAAAGCCAGCATCAGGATCGTTTTATTCTTCATGTGTAAACTATAGAGATTTGACAATGATTTCACAAGTCTGGACCACTTCTTCTGGAATATCTTCCTTAGCGAAAACAGATTCTTCTGCAGCATCATTGGCAGAAGTCATAGTGAGCTGCTTGTCATTTATCGTAATTGTATATGCTGCGGCCCATTCCTCTCCGTCATTGTATTTTCCGGTAAGGAGGTTCTCTTCAAGGTTCCATGTGCCGCGGTAGAGGCGGTGCGCGCCTTCGCCGATCTGCTGATACAGTTCAAATGTCTTGTTGTCGTTGAAGCTGACATATATGTCGCCGTCGACAGGAAGGAAGGTGCTGTGCCACTCGGTGCAGAGCTTCTGCTCGAGGGTTAGTTCGGTCTTGCCTCCGTTCTTTTCTCCGCAGGATGCAAGGAGAATGAGTGTGGAGATTATGAGTAGTGTCTTTTTCATTGTTCTGTTTTTTAGATCCCTCGACTTCGCTCGGGATGACATTGGGCTATAGCCAGCCGCCGTTGGAGGTGGCGAATGGTCTTGATGCTATTGAGATTTCACGTGTGTACGACATGCCTCCGATGCCGTTTTCGATCTCGTGATCCTTGCCTACAGATGCGCTGAGGGTCATTTTACCCGAACCGATCTTTGTACAGCGGATTTCGAGGAAACCGTCCTTGATCACCGGGTCGGTCTCGAGGCCGAGCGCTGTGCGCGCGGCATCATCGACCGAAATGGTGTAGGCCTGGGACGGGCTGCAATATCTGCTGAGGTCGATCTTAGCGGTCTTTCCGGCCTCTGCGAGGAATGTAGGCGTGCCTTCTATGGCCATGAGGAATTTCCATGCGTCGACCGCACCGGTTCCCATCTTGCCGATGTACCGGTTCATGTCGATGGAGATGTTGTTGCCGGATGATACATCATAGAATGAACGGCTGCCTCCTTTGTTGAACTGGTCTATGTCGGTGACTGAAGTAAGGAGCATTGACTGCATCTGCTCGCGGGTGAATTTCTTTCCG
>JAZQEN010000015.1:0-10470 GCA_045539015.1 Candidatus Cryptobacteroides sp. | reverse complement strand
CCTGCGAAGAACATCGGTACAAACAGGACGCCCATCAGAAGCCATCCCTGCCAATAAGCAAATGATCCTGCAGGCAGAAACACCAGCAGTCCTATCAGTAAGATCCCGGCAAGAAATTTAATCAATGCTTGTGTCAATAATTTCCTGTTCATATTTCATTCGTATTATTCTACTCGCTACTTCTTCCGGATTAATGATCCAACGCTTTCCCGGGTCTGAGTGGAGCTTTGTGAGTACCGTAATACTGTCGCATCCCAGTCACAATCTACGTTTGCAAAGTTATCAGTATCAGTGAATATATACAATAGCTCACCTGGGACTTCGTGAAAAGATGGATTGGGCTTCAGCTTACTAAAGCCAAATGCCGCTTTATATACAACGAATCCCCGACACGAATGCCGAGGATTGTAATTGTTAGATAAATGGGAATTTACTTATCTTTCTTAGAGGGAACAGATGAGCCAAATATGAATAATAAACCAACTATAACACTACCTGCAAGTATCCCACCTGATGAGATAAGAATGTCGCTCCATATAAATGGTTTACCAAATAGGAACCTGAATATAGGTACAATTACTATGACTCCTATTGCATAAAATACGATTGACTTTGCAATTTTGATTTGTTCTGTACTTAGTCTCATAGTTAAATCCCGATTTAACTGCGTAAATATATCTCTTTTTTATAGATATTACAACTCAAGAAATTTTAAATGTGTACCAATTTGGTACTCTATTTGAAAAATGTTATATTTGCAAAACAAAATAGAATGAAAATGGTTGTTGTAAGCAGCAGGGAATTCAGGGCTAACCAGCGTAAATACTTCGACTTAGCCCTTACAAATGATGTCGTGATTACATCCAGGACTCACGGCAGCTATAGGCTTGTGCCTGTGAGAGAAAGTGATACGCTCATTGATCAGACCACTTTGGAGGCTAAAATCAGACGCGGAATTGAGGAGTATGAACAAGGTAAGGTTCATAGAATGGAGGAAGGGGAGAGTGTTGATAGCTTCCTTAGTCGAATGATTAATGAAGACTGAAATGTATACAATAGTATTTTCTAACGACGCAAAGAAGGACCTTAAGGAACTGAGTAAGAAAGCACCTCAGGCAGTAAAGAAACTGTCAAGGCTTCTGGAAGAGATCCAGGAGCATCCCAGGACTGGTACCGGTCAGGTTGAGCCACTTAAGGGTTACGATGGAAATGTATATTCTCGTCGTATCACACACGGGCACAGACTTGTGTATCGCATCTATGATGAAGTAATTGAAGTTCTAGTTCTATCTGCTTTCGGGCACTACAAGAAGTAGCCATCCAGCAATAAATATTATCGGGCCTCGCACCACTGCGTTGTGATGTGAGGCTATTTATTTTACTGATTTCGGTGTCTCCTTTCTTGAAAATCCGATTATGCAATTTATATTGTTATGGGAACCTGATTCTATCAGATAAATTCCGATTTGTCTGTCCAAAGGTAGATAAATTCGTGTTGATTACAGTGGTTATCATTATGAATCGGGGAGACTGTTTGCGTCCTGTCGGTCATTGATGACAAGAGGGGAGCGTCCGGCAGGAAAATGGATGATTTTATGATGGACGGTCTCTGATTTTGAGGATTTTGCGCCATTTTCGGGACCGTCCGACAGCTTTTCAGGAGTTTTGGTGCCGGACGGTTCCTCAAATCCCGTATTCTTAGATCTTCATTGCATAAACTGTCAAATGTGTTATATTTGAAGAATCAAATTCTACTACCAGCAAGACAAAGATATGGATCAGCCAGTATTGAATGCACATAACAAGCAGGAATTCGAGCCTGCTCATACTGCCGAGCACATTCTGAATGCCACTATGGTGAAGATGTTCGGATGCCCTCGTTCGAGGAATGCACATGTTGAGAAGAAAAAGTCCAAATGTGACTACATCCTTGATACGGAGCCGACGGCAGAGCAGGTGGCTGAAATAGAATCCAAGGTTAATGATGTGATTTCACAGAATCTTGATGTCACAATAGAGTTCATGCCTCGTGAACAGGCAGCCGACATCGTCGATCTCAGCAAGTTGCCGGAGGATGCATCGGAGACACTCCGCATAGTGAGAATAGGTAACTATGATGCATGTGCATGCATCGGAGCGCACGTCAGCAACACTTCCGAGGTCGGAACCTTTAAAATCATAAGCCATTCATTCGAGAACGGTGTGTGGCGCCTCAGATGGAGGGTTATTCAATGAAAAAAGAATATACATACATTGTAGCAGCAGTCATCTGGGGAATTCCTGGGATCATCATTGCACTTAAAGGAATCAATGCATACCTCATCCAGCCGTCAGAGAATCTCTGGTGGCTGATGCTGATTACAGCAGCTGTCCTGACAGCTTTCTTTATGATGTTCCGCAGGATAGTAGACAGATATTGCAGCAGGATTGCCGCACTGCCTGAAAAAGTGAATATATGGCAGACATTCCCGCCTCGCGGATGGATTCTGATAGTTTTCATGATGAGCCTCGGAATCGTTCTCAAGCATATTCCGGCAATTCCTTCGGCATTTACTGCATCCTTTTACTCAGGCCTCGGCCCCATGCTGGTGCTTTCAGCCATACGATTCCTGTCCAATTTAAAGAGCAAATGATTGTTCATTGTAAATGGTTGTCATTCAGAAGAAATGACTATATTTACGGGAACAAATATTTGACCACGTGAAAAAGCTAATGACTTCTGCTGTAGTTGTGCTTCTTGTCGCATGTTCACAACCACAGAAACAGACAGATGACAATCTCATCATTACCGGAACAAATCCAATCATTACAGGACAATTCACAGCTGATCCTACCGCCAGAGTGTTCGAGGGGAAATTGTATATGTACCCTTCACACGACATCCCTAGCGTGATAACGCATCACGACGGATCCGCCTGGTTCAGCATGCCTGATTATCATGTGTTTTCGTCTGAAGACATGACTTCGTGGACAGACCATGGGGTGATCCTCCGGCAGGAAGACGTTCCATGGGGCAAGCCGGATGCCTATGCCATGTGGGCGCCGGACTGCGTGTATAAAGACGGCAAATATTATTTCTATTTTCCTGATGCACCTGCCGCCGGAAGGGGATTCGGCATCGGCGTAGCTGTGGCAGACAGGCCGTATGGCCCTTTTGTCCCGGAGGCAGAACCCATTGAAGGCGTAATGGGAATCGACCCATGCATCCTGGTCGATGACGATGGCATGTCTTATATATACTGGTCAGGTATGGGGCTGACCGGATGCAGGTTGAAGGATAATATGCTCGAACTTGACGGAGAGCCTGTGCGTCTGGACGAGACTTTGCCTGACGGCTTCAAGGAGGGTCCTTTCGCATTCAAGTACAATGGGAAATATTATCTGACCTATCCATGGGTAAGAAAAGATACGGAGACTCTTGCCTATGCCATGAGCGACAACCCTCTCGGCCCTTTCGAATATAAAGGCCTGATAATGAAAGAATCTCCGACCGGATGCTGGACCAATCATCATTCCATCGTCCAGTATAAAGGGGAGTGGTATCTTTTCTACCATCATAACGACTATTCTCCACATTTCGACAAGAACCGTTCGGCCCGTATCGACAGAGTCTTCTTCAATGAGGACGGAACGATTCAGGAGGTGATACCGACACTCCGGGGTGTCGGGCCTGTAAAGGCTTCATCAAGAGTGGAGATTGACAGATATAGCAGCATCGAAGGCGCAAGGATCGAATATGTAGACACGACTGATTATTTCCGGGGATGGAAAACCGTCTTTACAGGTGCTGGTGACGCTGTCTTTTTCAACGAACTGGATTTCGGCAGCAGGGCATATGGCAGTGTCACATTCGCAGTGAGGTCACAGGAAGGCGGAAGGCTTGCCCTGACGGCTGACGAGACAGCTGAATTCAATATACCAGCATCTGAAGAATGGATTGAAGTAACCTATGATATACCATTCAAAATTAGTAATATGCAGGATATCAAAGTGGAACTTGTTTCCGGTTCGGGAATAGAAGTGGATTGGATAACTTTCAGGTAGACTATGAAAAAGATAACTACGTTGATCATTGCAGGCTTATCTCTTATTGCCTGCGGACAGAAACAGAAGGAGGATAGCAAGACTTTCGTCTATGAGGGAAACCCTCTCGTCCGTGACAGATATACAGCAGATCCGGCTCCTATGGTGGCCTCAGACGGCAGGCTATACCTTTTCTGCGGCCATGACGAGTGCTTCGAAGACAGACCAGGATACGAAGGCAAATACGGCTTCAACATCACGGAATGGCTCTGTTATTCGACTGAGGACATGAACACATGGACCGACCACGGCGTGGTCATGAAACCGACCGATTTTGCATGGTCGATAGGTGAGGCGTGGGCTTCTCAAGCGATTGAGGGTCCTGACGGGAAGTTGTATTTCTATGTCTCGACACAGTGCGGCGACCCGAACTGCAAGGCTGTCGGCGTCGCAGTTTCTGACAAGCCGGAAGGCCCATATGTCGATGCCATAGGGGAGCCTCTGATTGTCGACTCCATGACAGACAACGGTCCGAGAGGCTGGTGGAACGATTTCGACCCTACAGTCATGATAGATGATGACGGAACGCCTTGGATGAGCTGGGGAAACGGCACATGCTTTCTCGTGAAGCTGAAGAAGAACATGATCGAGCTTGACGGTGACATCATCGTTCTGCCTATGGAGAACTATGTGGAAGGCCCGTGGCTCTACAAGCGTGACGGCCATTATTACAACGTGTATGCATCAATGGGACATCCGCTGGAGACCATTTCCTATGCAATGGCCGACAACATAGAAGGTCCATGGACATTTATGGGTGAGCTCACAGGAATGGCGAAAGACAGCTTTACCATTCATCCGGGAGTAATTGAATATAAAGGCAAATCATATCTGTTCTATCACAATTCAATCCTGTCCCTTGACGGCTACGGCCCGGCCACAGGCCGCCGCAGCGTATGCGTTGACGAACTCTTCTACAATCCTGACGGAACCATCCGCCCTGTAATCCAGACCAGAGCCGGCATCAAGCCGCTCCTTCCTGCAGAAGATGGAGCTTTCAAGACCCGTCAGTACAGGAATGTGTTCGTGGAGGCAGGATATGCCCCTGAAGCGGTTGACGCAAAGGTCAACGATGTTTTCAATGAGGTGTTTTTCGGGCCGGATAAAATATACTTTGAAGTAGGGGACAGCCTTGCTTATATTTCCGACATCAAGAATCAGGATGTGCGTACCGAGGGAATGTCATACGGTATGATGATAGCCGTGCAGATGGACCGCAAAGACATCTTTGACAGATTGTTCAGATGGTGCAAGAAATACATGCAGCATGCCGACGGGACTTATGAAGGATACTTTGCGTGGAGTTGCAAGGTTGACGGCACAAGAAATGCCCAGGGACCGGCATCAGACGGGGAACTGTATTATGTCACATCTCTTCTATTTGCATCGAACAGATGGGGAGATGACACTGGAATCGACTATAAGGCCGAGGCGCAATATATTCTCGACTGCGCTTTTGCAAAAGACGGTTCGACAGGTGTCAACAACTTCATCAATACAGAGCATAAGCTGATTACTTTCACACCTGACCACTTCGGCTACACCTTCACTGACCCGTCATATCATATTCCGGTATTTTATGAGGTTTGGGCGGAATGGGCGGACGACGGACGTGCGGCCTTCTGGAAAGAATGTGCTGCAGCCTCACGTGAATATCTGCATAAGGCAATTCACCCCGAAACTGGTCTGAATCCGGACATGAGCAATTATGACGGTTCCATCCGAATGTATAAAGGAAGTCATTTCGGCACCGGAAACTTCCGTTATGATTCATGGAGGGTGCCTATGAACATAGCCATGGACTACTCGTGGTCATGTTCTGACAAGGAGTGGCAAAGAGCATATGGCGAGAAGATCCAGAACTTCTTCTATTCTCAGGGAATCAATGATTTCGTTGATCAGTATCGCGTGGACGGCACATTGCCGTCTGAGGATGAAATCCTGCCTGCAGGCGGCTGGACAAAGGTTCTCAGACACTCCGTAGGCCTTGTATCCACTGTAGCAACCGCCACTCTTCTGACAGATCACAGCATTAACAAGGAGTTTGTGGATGCTTTGTGGAATTCGCAGAATGTTCCATACGAGGATGGATATTTCGATGCATATTACGACGGACTTCTCCGCCTGTTCGCATTCATGCACCTGAGCGGCAAGTACCAGATCATATTCCCTGAATAAAGACACTAAACCTACTGATCATGAGACGATATATCTATATGACAGTCCTGTTGCTGTCGCTGTCATTGGTGGCGGATGCCAGGAAGAAACCGCAGGATCTGGTGGCAAGATATCCTGCATTGGAGCCTTATTTCAGCACACCCGTAACAGAAACCATGCAGCCTGATGAAAAAGGATTTATCCGCAGATGGCTTCTTCTCGAGCCAATAACTCACGAAACGAGGACCAATACTGTATTTGTGGACAGCTATGTACGGCAATATCTAGATACCGGCTGGAATAAGGGAGACTTCAATCTTCCTCAAGACGGCATGGAGGGCTGGCATGCCCTCGACAGCAAGCTGTTCAATGTCAAGCTATACCGATTCGCGGTCGGAACAGAGACAGGGCGTTACGGAATGATATGTCGCGTTGTGACTGTCATAGATGTGCCAGAAGACATTGAATGCGTACGCTTGGCTGCCGGTTCAAATTCAGCATCAATGTGGTGGATAGATGGAGAGGAGGTACTTATCCTTTCGGGTGACAGGCGCATGGTGATGGATGACGGAGCATCAGGAAGACTTACATTGAAAAAGGGACGTCACATACTTTCCGGTGCAGTCATCAATGGCCCGGGAATGAGCGATTTCTGTGTGCGCTTCATAGATGAAGAAGGCAATCCGGTCACGAATTTTAACATTCTAAACAAATGATTCTGCCATGAAGACATCAGCAAGACTTATATCATTGGCTTTGTTCATGACCGCTGCCATGACAGCCTCTGCTCAAGATGGAAAGCCGTGGATTCATGATCCGTCGACAATCATGCAATGTGACGGGAAATACTATACATTCGGAACAGGAGGCGGAGGTCTCATTTCAGAAGACGGATGGAACTGGTATCCGGGAGCAGAACGTCCTGGCGGGGGAGCAGCTCCGGATGCGATGAAGATTGGTGACAAATACCTTGTTGCATATAGTTCTACTGGCGGTGGACTTGGGGGAGGACACGCAGGCCGGATACTCACGATGTGGAACAGGACGCTGGACCCGCATTCTCCGGATTTCGGCTTTACAGAGCCTGTAGAAGTGGCTTCGTCGGAGGTGGATGAAGACTGCGATGCAATAGACGCAGGGCTCTTCATGGATCCGACAACGGGTCGCTTATGGTGTACATACGGCACATATTTCGGTTTCATCCGCATAGTCGAACTCGATCCTCTTACAGGAGCACGTGTCGAAGGAAACGAGGCTGTGAACATAGCAATAGACTGCGAGGCGACAACTATCATCTGGCGAAACGGATGGTATTACCTTCTTGGAACTCACGGAACATGCTGCGACGGTGTCAATTCCACATATAATATAGTAGTGGGACGATCACGCAATGTGACTGGTCCATATCTCGACAATATGGGGCGTGACATGATTGCAGGCGGTGGAAAAATGGTTGTCGATGCGGCAGACCGTCAGTTCGGTGCCGGACACTTCGGTCGCTATGTCGAAGACGAGGGTGTTGAAAAGATGTCATTCCATTGGGAAGCCGACCTGGACCGCGGAGGTCGCAGCGTTCTTGCCATACGCCCTCTGCTGTGGGAGAATGACTGGCCTGTTGCTGGCGAAGCATTTACTTCAGGAGTATACGAAATCTCGTCTGTACGCAGGGGATATGCCCTGGAGCTTGCAGTAGACTTTGTCAGACATGACATTCCGCGAAGCAGATGGTGGGAGGCTGCAGACGAGCCGATTGCATCATATCCAAATCAGACGCTGGAAGAAGTGAAAGACACATGGCCGGAGGGAGAAATTCCTGCCCGCATCGGCGACTGGATGAACCGTCCTCACCAAAGATGGACCGTAACGGCAGTTCCCGAGGCCGGAGGCTATCTTGGAGGACAATATTATAAGATCCAGATAGAGGGTACGGACAGAGTTCTCGCTGCAACAAAAGACGCAGAAGTAACTACGGTTCCTTCATACACAGGCGCTGCAGAGCAGCTCTGGCGCATCGAGCAGCTTACAGACGGTACATACAGGATCATGCCGAAGGAAGTTCCGGGAACTGACTGCCAATATGTGCTCACATCGATCGCAGACAGCACTCCGACATTGGCAGAGTATAACTTCGATAGCGACAACTGCAAGTGGAGATTCGTCAGAAAATAATCAAAGGGGTGCGTTTAGTTTAACACGCCACATTTTCCAACTATCTGTTAATCAACACCTTACAAATAGCAACGTGTTTAACCCCTAGTTTAAATAGAGGGTTAAACACGAATGAATTTATAACAGCTTAGTAATCAACAGATTACAAATCTGGCCGTGTTTAACTTACAAAACAGGCCAAGTTAATCCGATCTCAACTCATAGCTAAATGGAGAAAGCCCGGTACTTATCAGTCACCCTCATAATGATTTGTCCAAACACGATGTTTACTGAAGGACATTTGTATAGATGATTCCGCTCTTTCCTTTTGGTGAAACGCCTTTGCGGGCAAAAAGGTCAGAGACTGTAACAAGAGTGTAGCCACGTTTCTGCAGTTCAGGGATGATCGTCTTCAATGCCTCGACTGTGTTATCATTACCCTCGAAGTCATGAAGAAGTATGATATCTCCATCCTTTACCTGCGCCATCAGGTCATCATACCTCATCTGGGCTGTACGATTTGCCTCCCAGTCCTGACATCCGACACCACTGATGAATGTGTGCTCTATAGCATCATGCATTGATGGGTTGTGATTGATGTAAGGAGGACGGAACATTGTCGGACGGACTCCGACGTATTTCTCAATAAGGTCGTCTGTACGTTTGATTTCGTCCTTGAAACTCTCAGTAGTGTGCTGAGTCATGAAAGTGTGGGTAAAGGAATGGTTCTGGATCTCGCATCCTAGCGATATGGCACGCTTCATCTGCTCGGCAGAAGAATCATTTATATGCTTTCCTATCACGAAGAATGATGCTGGAACACCATGTTCCTCGAGAATATCAAGCATCTTAGGCGTGGTGATATTGTTCGGACCGTCATCAAAGCTCAATGCGACGAGTTTGGCCGATGGATCGATTATGCCAGTATCTCCGCTTTCTTCGCCAAGACCCTTCTGAGTGATCTCCACATACTTCTTTTCCTCGCCGGCAGTGAGAGTAATTCTTGTCTGACGAGTAGTCTGAGAATTATTTTGCTGCAAGCTTACAGTCACATCATACTTATTGTCTCCATCAGGTTCCTTGCTGCAGGTAATCCACACATCGCCTGGCATTACAATCAACTGCTCTGATGTCTCAACTGTAAATTTGTCCTGCCCGCCAGCAGAAGAAAATGTCAATGATCCGGTATCGACAGAAAGCGGTACTTCGCCTACTTTTGACGATGGGGTATAGGTGCATGCTGCCAGCAGCAGAGGCAAAGACATTAATAGTTTTCTTAACATGATATGATTTATTTAAGATTTATTCTGAGTAAGGGATTCTGTATACGGCAAAGGACTTGGCACCTATGCTTGTGCTCAATTTGTTACCCTGAAGCAGATCTGAATTAAGCTGAACTGTCACAGGGACAATCTTATAAGGACTCTCAAGTGAGTTCTCTCCGGAACTCTCATCTGAATGAAGGGTTGTGCATGAAAGCTTCTTGGAGAGCAGAGTCTGCTTTCGAGGGAGCTTGTTAAAACGGATGTTTATCTCCTGCGATGCAGATGAAAGGTTTGCTACCTTTATGATATATTCGTTTTTGCAGGTATCCTTTACGACAGAAGCATACAGCTGATTCTGACCTTCCTTGCCGGCCACAGGTCTTCCGTCCATGGTAAGCGGAAGGACTTCTGTGCCTTTGTTGCAGGCGTAGAGCTGCTGTACATAATAGCTGCATGTGCGCATCACATGAAGGTTGTCGAACCACACCATATCGGGTCTCCACTGCCAGCCTTCCACATGGGCGAGAAGGGGAGCATATGATGCCATCAGCACGACATCAGCATTCCTTTCGAGTCCGGTCATGAATGCAGCCTCAAGCAGAGCCGCATTGAAATGATTCCACTTCTTGCCGTCAACGCCATGGCACGCATACTCTCCGGCAAAGACCTTCGGTCCCTTTCTCGGATAGCTGTCATAGCGGTCCGCATTATTCTCAAAGAAGCTTTCCTCGGCATAGTAATGTTCATCAACCAGATCCACATCAAGCTCGCGCATCGCCGCCCACAATTCAACGAAATCCTTTCCATCTCTGTAAGG